>CAYYSW010000194.1:0-5438 GCA_964474395.1 uncultured Halobacteriales archaeon | reverse complement strand
CTGCTCGGCGGCGTCGTCGGCGTGCTCGTGGCGACCATCCAGTTCGCGCTCCTCGGAGGGACAGCAGGTCCACGCTCCATCGCGCAGATCGTCGGTGCCCGGATCCCGCTCCCGGTCGTCGCCGGCGTCGACGCCGGTCCCATCGCCGCGATGCTGCTTCACGCCACTCTCGCGACCGGTGCACTGGCCTACGAGATGCGGCGGGACGAGGCCCGCGGGCAACGGCGCTTCCTGCTCGCGCTCGGGGGGCTCGTCGCCTTCTCCGCCGGGGGGAGTCAGGTCGGCCTCGCCATCGGCCCGCTCGTCCCGCTGCTGGAGGAGGTCACCGTCCCGCTCACGGCGCTGCTCGTCGGCGGTGGCGTCGGCCTGCTCGTCGGCTCGTGGACGGGTGCACCGCGGATGATCAAGGCGCTGGCGCAGGACTACTCCTCGCTCGGGCCGCGTCGCTCCATCGCGGCGCTCATCCCCTCGTTCGCCATCGCGCAGACGGCCGTCTTCCTCGGTGTCCCCGTCTCGTTCAACGAGATAATCGTCTCGGCCATCATCGGGTCGGGCTACGCCGCGGGCGGGGCGGGCGTCAGCCGCGAGAAGATGCTCAAGACGGTCGCCGCGTGGGTCGCCTCGCTCGCGCTCGCCATCGGCCTCGGCTACGGCGCGTACAGCCTCGTCTCGCTCGTCGTGACCTGATCCGGCTCACCCCACCCATCGGAACGGACGCCGCATCGACCCGCGAAACGCGGGTGGTCGAAGCAGCACACTGGCCCCTCCCTACGGGCCGGGGTCGGTCGTCCGGCACTCCTCGGGGTCGGCGTCCGGGTCCGAGGAGACGAAGACGTCCCGGTCGAGATGCTCCCCCTCCTACGACCCGGTCGAGAGCTCCTCCGGCTCCCGCTCCTCGTCGGCCGGGGTCCGTGAGACGCGGGCCTTCATGATGCGGGTGTTGTCCACCTGTTCGACGCGGATGACGACGTTCTCGTAGTCGATCTCCTCACCCTCCTCGACGAGGCGGCCCGCGCGGTTGAAGATGAACCCGGCGATGGTCTCGAACTCCTCGCCCTCCGGCAGGTCGATGTCGAGGGCCTCGTTGACCTCGTCGATGTTGACCTCGCCGCGGACGACGGCGGTGTCGTCGTCGACGAACTCGATTGGCTCTTCCTCCTCGCCCTCGAGGATCTCGCCGACGATCTCCTCGGTGAGGTCCTCCATCGTCACGAGCCCCTCGGTGGTGCCGAACTCGTCGATGACGATGACCATGTGCATCCGGTTGGTCCGCATCTCCCGCAGGAGGGCGTCCACGTTCTTCGACTCGGGGACGTGGAGGGTTGGCTGGACGAGGTCCTCGAGTTCGAGGTTCTCGGTCTCGCCGTAGTTCAGGTCGCGCACGAGGTCGCGGATGTGGACGACCCCGACGACGTTGTCGAGGCTGCCCTCGTAGATGGGCATCCGGGCGTGGCCCGACTGGATGCACGACTCGATGGCCTCCTCGATGCTGGCCTCCTTCGGGATGGCCGTCATGTCGAGCCGGGGGGTCATCACCTCCTTGGCGATGGTGTCGTTGAACCGGAGGGTGCGCTGGAGCATCGCGCGTTCGTCCTCGTCGAGGACGCCCTCGCGTTCGCCCGTCTCGATGATGTCCTGTATCTCCTGGCGGGTGACGTAGGAGGTCTCGATGGCCGCCCGCCCGCCGGTGATGCGGTTGACCTGCCGGGTGAGGAAGTCGAAGGTGACGACCAGCGGCAGGAGGACGTACTCCGCCAGCTGGAGCGGCCGCGAGATGCGAAGCGCCCACGACTCGGTGTTCTCGATGGCGTAGGACTTCGGGGCGCTCTCGCCGAACAGGAGGACGAGCGCGGTGACGCCGAACGTCGCGATGGCGACCGCCTGCCCTCCCGAGAGTCCGTAGAACGCCAGCAGCCCGGTCGCGATGGACGACATCGCGATGTTGACGATGTTGTTCCCGACGAGGATGGTCACCAGCAGGCGGTGTGGGTCCTCCTTCAGGCTCTTGAGAGTCGCCGCGGCCTTCGATCCCTCCTCGTTCAGCGCCTCCACGCGGTGGGAGGCGAGCGAGAACATCGCTATCTCGGAGGAGGAGAAGAACGCCGACAGCATGATGAGGATGACGATGACCGCGACGCCGATAGCCGTGAACGCGTCCGGTCCCAGTTCGAACAGACCGAGGACGTCCACGCCGTCGGGCTGGAGCGGGAGCGTGGCTACTCGGGTGGGGACCGAAGAGAGCGCTAACGAGAGACTATGGCCCATTAACGCCGTCTCTTCATCGGCGGGCAGATTAAGCGTTGTCATGGATGCCGATACCCTTAGGACGCTTTCGGCCGAACGGGTCCGTATGAGCGAAGGCACCCCGGCGATTACCCTGTACCGACTCCAGGCCTGTCCGTACTGCGAGCGCGTCGTCCGCGTCCTGCAGGACCTCGATATCCCGTACCGCTCGCGGTTCGTCGAACCGATGCACGCCGACCGGAACGTCGTCAAGCGCATCTCCGGCAAGCGCACCGTCCCGGCCATCGTCGACGACCACACGGGCGTCACGATGTCCGAGAGCGCGAACATCGTCGACTACCTGCAGGCCGAGTACGGCGACGAGGTGTCCGCCTGATGGTGGACTTCGAGGTCGTCGAACTCGACGACACGACCGTCGACGCCCCCGCGGTGGGCGAGACGGTCCCCGACTTCACCCGCCCGCTCGTCAACGCCGAGTACTGGGAGAACACCGCCCTCTCGGAGGTCTACCAGGAGGGTCCGACGCTCCTCGTCTTCCACCCGATGGACGGCGCGTTCCCGGCGACGTACATCTGGAACGAGATCCGTAACCGGGGATGGGAGGGACGGGAGGTGCGAAGCACCTCCGAAGAGGCGAGCGGGGAGCAGAGCGACCCGCGAGCAGTGCAGGTGGTCGGCGTCTCCATCTCCTCGCCGTACGAGCACAAGACGCTCATCGAGGAGCGGGGCATCTCCTCGCGGCTCTTCTCGGACCCCGGCGCGGGCGTCGCCGAGGCGTTCGGCATCGACTGGGACCTGGACGGCATGGAGGGGGTCCGCGAACCGCTCCCCGCCGTCTTCCTCGTGGACGAGGAGGGCGTCGTCCAGTACGCGTGGGTCGCGAGCGAGTGGCCCGACTTCCCCGACTACGACGAGATCGAGGCGGCCCTCGACGACCTCTGAGTCGGATGGTTCCGGACAGCGACCTCGACGCGGCGGTGGCGGCAATCGCCGACGGCGAGCCCGTCGTCTACCCCACCGAGACTGTGTACGGACTCGGCGCGGACGCTCTCGACCCCGATGCCGTCGAACGGGTCTTCGACCTGAAGGGTCGGTCGCGCGAGAAACCCGTCTCGCTCGCCGTCCCGGACGTCGCTGCCGCACTGGAGTACACCCGGCCGACCGACCGCGAGACGGCGTTCATGCGCCAGTTCCTCCCCGGGCCGGTCACGGTCGTCGTCGAGCGCCGCCCGACGGTGCCCGACGTCCTGACCGCCGGGCGCGACCGGGTCGGCGTGCGGATACCGGACCACGAGGTGGCGCTGGACCTCCTCGAACGGGCGGGGACGCCGCTCACCGCCACGAGCGCCAACCGCTCGGGGCAGGGGAGCGCCCGCGTGGTCGGGGACATCGACCCCACCATCCGGGAGGCGTGTGTCGTCGTCGATGCCGGCGAGACGGGCGGCGCCGAGAGCACCGTCGTGGACGTTTCGACGGGCGAGGTTCACCGGGAGGGGGCGCTCGCCGACGACGTCCGGGCGTGGCTGGACGCCCGCTGAGCTCCGGTCCCGCCCCCGACTCCCGACCTCCCGTCTCCGGTCTCACCGCCCGAGCAGCGACCGGAGCGACCGGGTGCGCACCCCGCAGTCAGCGCGGTACTCGCAGGCCTCGCACTTCGAGCGCCGGCGGGTCCGGGCCGGCGGCCCGTCGATGCTCGCGACGGTCCGGAGCGCTCGCCGGAACTGGCCCGTGCGCCGGGCCGTGAGTTCGAACCCCCGGACGACGCCGTGGGTCGGGTACTCCACGAACGCGCGCTCGACGGGCGTCTCGCGCTCCCAGGCCAGGGCCTTCGCCATCGCCACCGCGCGGACGGCCTGTGGCTCCCAGACGCCCTCCGGCGGCGGCGTTCCCGCCGAGACGAGCGACGGCGCGAGCGGCGACTCCAGTACCTTGTGTGCGACGCCGCGGACCCGCCGGCCCTCCAGGAAGACGTCCCGGTCGTCGGGGTCGGCGAGGGACTCGAACGCGCCGACGCGTGCCTTCGACCGCCCGAGCGCCCGCCGATACTCGGCGGGAGCGACGGCGATGGGTTCGTCGTCCAGGTCCGTTCCCGGGTCGAGCAGGTCGCCGTACCGGAAGGCGAGCCCGTGGCGGCCGTCCCGGTCGGGGTAGGGGGCGTCGTCGCGCCGTCGGTAGTACAGTTTCCGGGGGCAGTACGTCGCGAGCGAGAGGTCGGTGAAGGCGTACACGGGCCAGGGTGGTCGCCCGATGGTACTTCAACGTCGGCACGCGGCCCGACGGCTGGTCGGCGCGAGTTCGGAGAAACGATGCGAGCGCGGTGGCGGTTCGGGCGAGAACGGGGCGAGTGGGAGCGTCCGCGTGGCCTACATCGAGACGTTCGTCTCCATCCCCTCGGTGGCCTCGTCCAGGCCGTCCTGCTTGACGTCGTCGGTGTGGTCCTGGAGGTCGGCGTCGGTGAGGAGCTCGGCGAACTCGTCGGCAAAGCGGTTGTTGACGCTGCGCATCTCGGTTCGCGTCTCGACGACCGCGCGGTACTTGCGGACCGTCGAGGGGGAGACGTCGAGTTCCTCGGCGGTCTCGCGGACGCTGCGGCCCTCGTTCAGCAGCTTGCGCAGGCGGGCCAGCTCGAACGCCGGGTCGAGTTCGCGGTCGTGGAGCAGGTGGAGGTCGTGGCGGGCCGCGACGACCGTCCCCCGGTCCACGCCGAGCGATTCGGCGATGGCGGCGTCCGTCTCCCCGTCGTGGTACCCCTCGGCGACCCGGCGCAGGTCGTCGTCCGCGAGCCCGGACTCGAACTCGAACTGCTCGCGCATGCGCGCGATGACGTCCGCGACGCGCTCGGCGGCGCGTTCTTCCTTCCCCGTCAACGACCCCCGCGCCGCCTCCTGTTTCTCGGTGACGGTCTCCCCGTCCGTCACGTCGATGAAGATGTCACGGAGCTCCTCGGTCTTCTCGTCCATAGTGGCTGAAACTGCATGTGGTGTACCTATTTGAACCTACTGCAGGCGACTCCCTCCCCTTTAGAGTCGTCGTCTACCGAAGCCTACAACGTGGTTGACGACGAGGCGGGGAACATGAGCACGAACGAGGGGACGGTCGACCTCGTCGGCGACGAGACGGTCGAGAACGTGGCCCGCGCGGCGCTGTTCGCGGCGTTGACTGGCGCCTTCGCGTACGTCGTCTTCCCGAACCCG
>CAYYSW010000193.1:0-5441 GCA_964474395.1 uncultured Halobacteriales archaeon | reverse complement strand
GCCTGTCGCCGCCTCGCTCTGGGCCACCTCGTTCTCGTGGTGGGGGAAGACGAGGTCCTGGCCGCCCATGTGGATGTCCAGCGTCTCCCCGAGGTGGGTCATGCTCATCGCCGAGCACTCGATGTGCCACCCGGGGCGCCCCTCGCCCCACGGCGAGTCCCACGTCCCTGCACCCTTCGAGGCCTCCTCGGCGGGTGCGGCCGACGCGTGGCGGTGTTCCTCGACGTCGCTGGCGGGGACGCCGCCGGCCTTCCAGAGTGCGAAGTCCGTCGGGTTGCGCTTCTCCGAGCGTTCGTCCGCGGGCCCCTGTGATTCGAGGTCCTCGATGGACTGGTTCGAGAGCTTCCCGTAGTCCTCGAACGTCGTCGTGTCGAAGTACACCGACCCGTTGGACTCGTAGGCGTGGCCGCCCTCGACGAGCCGTTCGATGAGAGCGACGATATCGGGGACGTGTTCGGTCACGCGGGGGTACACCTCCGCGCGCTTGAGGTTCAGCGCGCGCATGTTCTCCAGAACCTCCGCGGTGTAGGTCCGCGCGACGTCGGCTTCGTCGTCACCGGCCTCGCCGATACGGGCGACGATCTTCTCGTTCACGTCGGTGATGTTCTCGACGTGGCGGACGTCGTACCCCGAGTACGCCAGCCAGCGGTGGACCACGTCGGCGTGCGTCCACAGGCGGGCGTGACCGAGGTGGGCGGGGTCGGAGACCGTGAGGCCACAGACGTAGAGGAGCACGGTGTCGTCTCCCGCCTCGAAGTCCTCGCGCTCGCCCGAGAGCGTGTTCGTCACGCGTAGGGTCATGGCTCGGAGTTCTGCTGAGGCGCGTTTCAATCCGTCGGAACCGTGAGAGCGTCCCGCGGGCGGGGCGGGCCACCTAACATCGAGGGTTGCGGAGATGGGGTATGTCCCGTTCCGGTCCCCCTCGATCGTCCCCGCCCGCGGAACGCGCCCGCCGGGAGTGTGCCGAGCGGTTCGGTCCCCCGCGGGTCGCCGCCAGCGCCCCCGGCCGGGTCAACCTCGTCGGCGGCCACACCGACTACAACGACGGCTGGGTGCTCCCGGCCGCCATCGACCGACGGACGGCCGTCGCCGCGCGAGACCGGTCCGACGACCGCCTGCGGGTGTACTCGGCGGCGACCGACGAGGAGCGCACGGTCGGTCCCGACGACCCCACGGGCGGGTGGACCGACTACGTCGCCGGCGTCGCGTGGGCGCTCCGCGAGGCGGGCGTCCCCGTCGGCGGTGCGGACCTCGCCGTCGCGAGCGACGTCCCCGTCGGCGCTGGCCTCTCCTCGTCGGCGGCCCTCGAAGTCGCCGTCGCCGGGGCGCTCTGCGAACTGGCCGACGGGGACGCCGACCTCGGACCCCTCGACCTCGCACGGGCCTGCCGGCGCGCCGAGAACGACTTCGTCGGCGTCTCGTGTGGCGTCCTCGACCAGTTCGCCGCCGTGAGTGGGCGGCGCGACCACGCCGTCGAACTGGACTGCCGGACGCTCGACGGCGAGTTCGTCCCCCTCGACGCGGACCGGGCGCGCCTCGTCGCCGTGGACACGAACGTCCACCACGAACTCGCGGACTCCGCCTACGGCGAGCGCCGGGCGACCTGCGAACGCGGGGTCGAACTGCTCGCCGCCGAACTCGGCCGGGAGATCGACGCGCTCCGGGACGTCTCCCCGGCGGAGTTCGAACGCGTCGAAGACGCGCTCCCCGACCCCGTCCGGGCGCGCTGTCGGCACGTCGTCCGGGAGAACGGGCGGGTCCGCGAGGCTGCCGCCGCCCTCCGCGCGGGCGAGTACGGGCGGGTCGGGTCGCTCATGCGCGAGTCACACGCCAGCCTGCGCGAGGACTACGCGGTGAGCTGTGCCGAGCTGGACGCCGTCGTGGACATCGCCGACGGGGTCGGCGGCGTCCACGGCGCGCGGATGACCGGCGGCGGGTTCGGCGGGAGCGTCGTCGCCCTCGTCCGACCCGACGCTGTCGAGGAGTTCCGGAGGGCAGTCGAGCGGGAGTCCCCCGACCGGACCGGCATCGACCCCGACGTGTACGCCTGCACGCCCGACGACGGCCTGCGCGTCGAGTAGTCGGGTCAGACCGCGGCCTCGACGACCCGGAGGGCGTCCGGCCCGTCGCGGCGTTCGACGGCGACGACCAGCGAGTCGCCCGCGACGCCCGCCGCCGTCACGGTGATGTCGGCCGCCCGGAGCCGCCCGAGAACGTTTGCGAGGACGCGCGCGTCCACCTCCCCCGAGGCGACGACGGCCGTCAGCGACCCGCCGTCGCCGAGGCCGGCCCCGCCGACCCGGAGGAGGGCCTCGTCGTCCTCGTTCCCCCGCTCGCTCCCGATGGGACCGAGGCCGCTCCGCATCGAGACGCGGGCGTCCCCCGCCGGCGGGTCGTGGTCGTCGAGTTCGGCGGCGTACCGGCGGAGCGCGGCCGTCACCGTCTCCTCGTCGGCGTCGGCCAGTTCCGGGGTGTCGCGGGCAAGCAGTCGGGCGGCGGCGGCGTAGTTGACGACGCCGGCACGGAGGGAATCGAAGAGGAACGGCCGGGCGCGGACGGCCTCGCGGGCGGCGGCGGCGAGCGACATGGGAACGTCGGGGAGGCGGCGGGGCATAAGCGCCGCGGGTCCGACCGTGGGGCGTTCTCTCGGCGGGAAACCGCTATCGGCCCTTTAATCTCCCGTGGGGGACAGTTCCGGGCGTGAGCGATGGGCCCCCGCTGTCGGACCTCCTCGACGTGCTCAGCGACGAGTACGCGCGGGCCATCCTCGCGGAGACGAGCGTCCACCCCATGTCCGCGAAAGAACTCGGCGAGCGCTGCGACGCCTCCCTCCCGACTATCTACCGCCGTATCGACCGCCTCCAGGCGTGTGGCCTGCTCGACGAGCGGACCCAGCCACAGCGAGACGGGAACCACTACAGTGTGTACGCGGCGACCCTCGACCGGTTCGTCCTCGAACTCGACGACGGGGAGTACCATGCGGAGGTCGAGTGCCACGACGAGGACCCCGCCGACCGCCTCACCAGACTGTGGGAGGGACTGTGATGGACCACCCGCTCGACCTCATGGACGCGGGCATCTTCCTCATGGCCTTCGCCTCGACGGTGCTCGGCCTGTTCGTCGGCTACCAGGCCTATCGGGGGTTCCGGCGCAACGCCAGTCGCTCGATGCGCTATCTCTCGCTCGGTCTCGTCCTCCTGACGGCCGTGACGTTCTCGGCGGCGTTCGTCGGGTCCGTCCTGCTGCGCTACGGGGTGCTCGCACCGGGGTTCCGGGACCCCTTCACGCTCGTCGTCCGCACGCTCCAGTTCGTCGGCCTCGCGCTCATCGCCTACTCGCTGTACGCCCGCTCCTGAGCCCCCGGTTCCACCGTCGGGCCATCCCGGGCGGCCGTCCCCTCGTCCCCGCCACACCCGACCGACCGGGCGACGTCGAGCAGGGCGCCCCGGGGGAGGGCGTCGGTGCTCACCGAACGATAGCTCCCCGCCGCCTCGCAGGTCCAGGCGACGCGCTTGGCCACGCCGTACTCGCTGTACGTCGCGTTCCGGTCGCCGAGGCGGACCGCCTCCCCGTCGTCGGGCCTCGTGGCGTCGCCGAAGGGGGCCGTCCGGTTGTACGTCGAGACGAACACCGAGGCGCTCCCGTTCGAGTACGTGAGCGTGATGCCGGTGTAGTTCCGCTCGCTGCTGACGGTGTGGCGCGCCGACTCGACGTCGAACCCGTCGGGGAGCGATGGCGCGGGGACGGACATCGTCGTGTTCGCCCGGAGCGCGTCGACCGAGTCGTAGCGCGTGGAGTCGGGCAGGGACAGCTCCTCGACCGTCGCGTTCGCCGGCGGGTCGAACGCGAACCGGTCGGGTGCGACGTCGTCCCCGAACGAGACGTTCCGGTAGGTGACGGTGTACGTCGTCGTGTTTCCGCCGACCCGGTAGCTCATCCGCTGGCGGAGCGGGTAGAGGTGCTCGGTGTCGAGGTAGAGCGTCTGGCCGAGCGTGGCGAACTCGCCGTCGGCCTCGCCGCGTGGCGTCAGGTCGAGGACGTGGGCGGTCCGGCCGTCGACCGTCGCCGTCCCCTCGTAGGAGACGACGAACCCGCCGACGGTCCCGTTCGTCACCGGGGCCGGGCGGTCGGTCGCGGGGACGACCGGGAGCGGCGAGACGCCGACGGCCCCCTCGTCGGCGGCGTCGTCCTCGCCGCTGACGGCCTCGAAGAGGCGCTCGAGGTAGTCGGCGTAGGTGCCGTCCGCCCGCTCGTAGGCCGTCGCGTCGATGCGGGTGACGTTCCCCTCGCTCTCGTCGTACAGCCACGTGACGCTCCCGTTCGAGACGGTGAGGTCGCCGGCGTCCCGTTCGGGGGCGACAGTCCGCCGCCAGGACTCCCCCGTCCCCGGTCGACGGACGAGTTCGGCACGCCGCCGCGTCGTCCCGGAGGCGTTCTCGACGACCGTGACCGCGACGGCGCTGACGGTGTCGACGGATCGGTACCGCTCGGCGGCGGTCTCGCCGTCCGGGAGCGAGGGCTCCGACACGAGCAGTCCGGAACATCCCGCGAACGGGATACAGAGAACCAACAGGAGTGTCAGTGCGACTACTGTGGACGCGCTGGTGGAAGGCATGCGAGCAGTTACGGGAACGGGGACCCGGGTTGGGAAAAACGCTTGTGTGTCGTTCCTACTGACAGCCGACGTGAACGGAGGGGACGAGTTTCAGGGTCGGAAACCGCCCGTCGGCGTTGAAGTGGATGGGGCGCTAGCGTTCACGTGGGGACGCCCCGCTGATGTCCGTCCCTCGACGGACGGACCGGTCCCCTCCCTCCACCCGCACGGTCCCCCGGGTGGCCCTCATTGACCCCCTGCCCTCCTTTCCCCCCATCCCCTGCCTGTTCCGTGGAACGCTGCTCGCTGGAGACGAAGCCCCTAAGCGTGCTCTGTCCCTACTCGGGACCATGTCACAGGCGCTCGTCATCGTCGCCCACGGGTCACACCTGAACCCCGATTCGAGCACTCCGACGTTCGAGCACGCGGACACCATCCGGGCCTCCGGCGCCTTCGACGAGGTCCGCGAGGCGTTCTGGAAGGAGGAACCGTCCTTCCGGGAGGTCCTCCGGACCGTCGAGTCCGAGGAGGTGTTCGTCGTTCCCCTGTTCGTCTCGGAGGGCTACTTCACCGAGGAGGTCATCCCCCGGGAGCTGCGCCTCGACGACTGGGACGTCTCGGAGTGGGACTCCGACGGCACCAGCGCGAGCCACGCCACCCTGCGCGCGACGGACGTGGACAAGACGGTCCACTACTGCGGGCCGGTCGGTACTCACGACTCGATGGCCGACGTCATCGTCCAGCGTGCGGAGTCGGTCACGGGCGACCCGGACGTGGGGCCGGGCTTCGGACTCGCCGTCGTCGGCCACGGCACCGAGCGCAACGAGAACAGCGCGAAGGCCATCCA
>CAYYSW010000192.1:0-5464 GCA_964474395.1 uncultured Halobacteriales archaeon | reverse complement strand
AGAAAGGCGTCGAGTCGCGAGAGGTCTGGTCGCATATCGTGGGGTGTCGCGCGCGCGGCAAAACACTACCGGGCGGGCGGCCTCGGATGCGGCCAGAACCGACAGGCGGGAGCGGGACGACGGCGGACTGCCGGCTCAGACGAACGCCCGGACGCTCGCCGCGAGCGTCGGCACCGCGAGGCCGGCGACCGCGAGGAGCGCGAAGACGACCTGCCCGGGGTCGGGTGACATACCACACCGGCGACAGGAGAGGAGATACGGATTGCGTCGGGAAATCGGGCGCTAGCGGCCCTGCGAGACCGAATCGGGCACCGTCCTGGAGCCCGATATTGCCGGTAGTTATTTCCCGGCCCGGGCGCTGGTCGGCCTCGATGAACGACGCGGAGGGGTGTACCCACGGGCGGCCGGACCTGCGAGTCGACGTCACCGTCGTCGGCGCGGGCCTGTCGGGGCTGACGACCGCCCGATGGCTCGACGACCGCGACGTGGACGTCCAGGTCTTCGACGCCCGCCCGCGGGTCGGCGGCCGCCTCCGCTCGCGCGAGGTCGACGGACTCGTCGTGGACCTCGGGACGCAGTGGGTCGGCCCGGGCCAGCGCCACCTCCGGCGGCTCGCAGCCGACCTCGGCCTGGAGACGGTCGTCCAGGACCGGACGGGTGACTCCCTCTTCCATGCGGGCGGCGAGACCCGCCGCGGCGCGTCGGCCGTCGACGCGCTTCCCCTCGCGGCGCGGTTGAACCTCCGTGGAGCGATACGCCTCGTCGACCGGAACTGCCGGGAGGTCCCCCTCGAAGCGCCCTACCGGGCGTCGGCCGCAGGCGAGTGGGACGAGACGACGGTGGCGACGTGGCGCGACTCGGTCCTGCGGACGCGGCGGGCGCGCGGCGCCTTCGACGCCGTGCTCCGGTCGGCGTTCGGGTCGGAGCCCGCCGACCTCTCGTATCTCTCGTTCCTGTTCGCCGTCCGGGCCGCCGGCGGGTTCGAGCGTCTGACGGGGCTCGATGGCCGTCCCTGGACCCGCATCGAGGGGGGCATCCAGCGCCTCGCCGAGCGGATGGCCGAGGAACTCGACGGGGGCGTCCACACCGGGGCGCCGGTGACCGCCATCGAACAGGACGAGGAGCGCGTCGTGCTCACGGCCGGCGGCCGGCGGGTCGAGGCGAAGTACGCCGTCGTGGCGACGCCCGCCGCGCGGGTGGCCTGTATCGACTTCTCGCCGGTACTCCCCGCACGGCGGGCGGCGCTCGCCCACCGCCCGCCGCTCGGGGCCGTCGTCACCTGCATCGCCACCTACGCCGCCCCCTTCTGGCGTCCGGAGCGCTCCGGCGAGGTGTTCGACGAGGAGGGGCCGGTGACCCGGACCCGCGACTGCTCCCCGCCGGACGGCGAGCGGGGCGTCCTCGTCGGGCAGCTGTACGCCGACGACGCCCGGCGGTGGAGCGAGCGGACGCGCAGCGAACGCCGGTCGATGGTCACGGACCGCTTCGCGGAGTACTTCGGCGACGAGGCGAGCGAGCCCCTCGCGTACACCGACGTCGCGTGGCCGAACGTCCCGTGGACCGGCGGGTGCTGTGCGGCGGCGTTCCCCCCGGGCGTGCTCACGACGGCCGGCGAGACCCTCCGTGAACCCGCCGGGCGGGTCCACTGGGCGGGCGCGGAGACGGCGACGCGGTGGCCCGGCGGGATGGACGGCGGCGTGCAGGCGGGCAAGCGCGCCGCGGCGGAACTGGCCGGGCGGCTCCGGATGGAGTGACACGCGGGGACCGAACGATTATCCCACGAGGGGCGCGTGTTCCCGGTGATGAGCAACTGGTGGCGCCGGACCGCGGAGTACCTCGTCGGTCTCTTCGTGGTGATGCTGGCGTACGCCGTCGTCTACCACTACGGGATGGCCGCCTGGGAGGACGACCCCATCTCGTGGCTCCACGCCCTGCAGGTGGTCGTCGAGACGTTCACGACGACCGGGTTCGGCTCCGACGCGCCGTGGCGGAGCTGGCAGATGAACGTCCTCGTCATCGTCATGGACCTGACGGGCGTGCTGCTCATCTTCCTCGCGTTGCCCGTCCTCATCTTCCCGCTGTTCGAGGAGGCGCTCCAGACGACCGCGCCGACGGCAGTCGACGGGTTCGAGGACCACGTCGTCATCGCGGGCCACACGCCGCGCGGCGAGGCGCTCGTCGAGGAGCTGGAGGGCCGTGACATCCCCTACGTCGTCGTCGAACCCGACCGGGACGCCGCCGCCGACATCTACGAGGAGGGGACCACTGTCGTCCACAGCGATCCGGAGGAGCTCCGGACGTACACGGAGGCGACGAACCTCGCGGACGCCCGCGCGCTGGTCGCCGACGTCGACGACGCCACCAACGCCTCCATCGCGCTCACCGCGACGCAGGTCTGTGACACGCCCGTCATCACGTTCGTCGAGGAGTCCGACCTGGAGGAGTACCACCGCCTCGCGGGGGCGAGTCACGTCTTCTCGCCCCGACAGCTCATCGGCGAGAGCCTCGCGAGGAAGGTCACCTCCGGGGTCACGATGGACCTCGACGACGCCATCGAGATAACGGACGACTTCGACATCGTCGAACTGCCCGTCCAGGCCGGCAGCGACCTGACCGGCGCCCGCATCGAGGAGAGCCGCATCCGCGAGCGCACCGGGGCGAACGTCATCGGGGCGTGGTTCCGCGGCGAGTTCGTCTCGCCGCCGTCCCCGGACGGCCTCATCGACGAGCAGACCATCCTGCTGGTTGCCGGCCACGAACGCCAGCTCGAACGGCTGAAGGAACTCACCCGCTCCGAGCAGCGCCGGCAGCGCTACGGCCACGCCATCGTCGTCGGGTACGGCGTCGTCGGCTCGACGGTCCAGCGGGCCATCGATTCCGCCGGCGTGGACGTCGAGACGGTGACCCTCGACCGTCAGGAGCTGCCGGACGTGGACGTCGTCGGCGACGTCACCGACATCGACGCGCTCCGCGCGGCGGACATCGAGGACGCGGGGACGGTCATCCTCGCGCTCCCCGACGACACGACGACGGTGTTCGCCACGCTGGTCATCCGGGAGCTCTCGCCGGGCGTCGAGATAATCGCCCGCGCGGAGGCAACCGAGAGCGTCCGGAAGCTCTACCGGGCGGGGGCGGACTACGTCCTCTCGCTGTCGGTCGTCAGCGGCCGGATGCTCGCCTCGACCATCCTCGAGGAGGAGGTCATCACCTTCGACCAGCAGGTGGAGGTCCTCCGGGCCGCCCCCGGGACGTTCGCCGGACGGACGCTCGCGGAGGCCGACATCCGGGCGCGGACCGGCTGTACCGTCGTCGCCGTCGAGCGCGACGGCGAGGTGGTCGCGGACCTCGGGCCGGACTTCCGCCTGCTGGCGGACGACGAACTGGTCGTCACCGGCACTGACGCCGACATCAACGAGTTCTTCCGCCTCGCCAAGGGGCGGGACTGAGCCCGCTACCCCGAGTGGAGTGCCGTTCCCGCCGTCCACGCCCCGAGCGCGACCGCGCCGACCGTCTCCGGTATCGCGAGCGACACTGCCCCCGCGAAGACGGCGACGTAGACGACCCACGTCACGACGTTGAGCGTCCCGAGGGCGACGGCGACCCACCCCCAGCGGCGGCGCGCCCCGTCAGTGCCGTCGGTCCCGGCCGCCCGGAGGGTGCCCGCCCCGTGGAGCCACAGCGTGACCGACAGCAAGAGGTAGAACGTCACCGCAACGGGGAAGTGGGGGTCGGTCCCCATCGGGAAGACGCCGATGAGCGCCATCGTGCCGCCGGTGAACGCGAAGGCGACCCCGCCGGCGCGCTGGAGGGTGCCCCGCGCCGTCGTCCAGAGGCGATGGGCGAAGGGGAGCGAGAGCAGCCCGCCCGCGACGAGACCGTAGTTGAACAGCGGGCGGGTGGGCTGGCCGGCGCTCCCGAGAAACGAGAGGGGGTCGCCGGTCCACGTGAACGTCGGCGAGAGGAGCGTCGCGAGGAGGATGGCACCGAGGGCGACGGTGGGCGCGAGGACGCCCGCGGCACGTTCGGCGCGGCCGACACCGCCCGGGGGACCGATAGATGAGTTCACAGGGCGAGGTACTGTCGGCTTCCGACATGAACGTTCGGCTCCGCGGGGCCGGGCGACCGACGGCGGGTCGGCCCGCTTCGCAACGGGTTTCGCGGCGGCGGACGCTCCCCCGGTATGGGTCTGGTCTTCTTCCGGACGGCGGCACACGACGAGGTAATCGAGTTCTACACCGGGGCCGTCGGTGCGTCGGTGTGGCTCGAACAGCCCGGCTGTACGATACTCGAACACGGCGAGTTCAGGGTGGGCTTCTGCGGGGCCGACGAGGCCGAGACGTGTGGCACGATTACGTTCGTCTACGAGGACCGGGCGGGCGTCGATGCCGCCCACGACCGCCTCGCGGCCCGGGCCGACGACGACCCGCGGTACAACGAGCGCTACGAGATCTACCAGTTCTTCGCGACGGACCCCGAGGGACGGACCGTCGAGTTCCAGACGTTCGAACACGACGGGTAGGAACTCCGTGCCTTCGGTCAGTCGTCCCCATCCGGGCCCCCGACCGCCCGTCGTCGCCCGTCCCCGGTCCGCACGACCGCCGGACTGTCGCGGGGCGGGTCGGTCGCTTCCGCCGCGGAGTCGCGCCACCTCCCGAAGTCGGCGGCGACGAGGTTCCAGACCGTGAGGAGGTCGGAGTGGTCCGGCGGAGCGAGCGCCGTCGTGTCGAGCACCGCCGAACCCTCCCCGCCATCGCAGGGCCGGACCGTCCGACACATCAGCGGGCCGTCGGTGAGCGCGTAGTCGCGGCGCACGTCGCTCCCCTCGACCGTCCCCCTGATGCCGTAGCCCGCCTCCGGCGGCCGGGTCGCCGTCAGCGACCACGCCGGCGCGTCGCCCCACGCCTCGACGGGTTTGGCGAGGACCAGCCAGCCACCTTTCTCCAGCAGCGTCCGGCAGTGCGCCTCGAAGTCGGTCTCAACGTCCTCGACGAACGAATCGCCGAAGGTGGCGCGGACCTGCCGGTAGCTCGCCTCGCGTGCCAGCGTCCACAGGGGGCCGGAGACGGCCGACGGCGCGTTCGGGGCCGCCCCGTAGTGGACGACGAACCGCTCGGTCTCGGCGACGGGGACCGTGCCGCCGGGGGCGTCCCCCCTCTCGGCGTCGAGCGAGCGACTCAGGTGGACCGTCGCCAGCGCCTCCACGACGTCCTCGGACGGGTCGACGATACCCTTCCGGACGACGGTGGCGGCGAGGCGGTCCACGTCGTAGGCCTCGCGGACCCGCCGACGGAACGCGGGCAGTCGCTCCTCGCGGGCGCGACGGCGGCGCAGCCAGCCGCCGACCAGCGGGACGCGGTGCAGGGGTCGGTCGGCCGACGCACGCTCGCTTCCCCCGGGGTCGGTGACCGACGGGGAATGCTCCGGGAGCGTATAATCACTCATTAAGAATAGTCACAACATCTTA
>CAYYSW010000191.1:0-5474 GCA_964474395.1 uncultured Halobacteriales archaeon | reverse complement strand
GCCCGCCGTCCGCGAGGCCCGGGTGCGCGTCCAGCACGGGGTCAAAGAGGAACTGATGGACCTCGCGGGCGTGCGCGGCGTGGGGCGAAAGCGCGCCCGCCGCCTGTTCGACGCCGGCATCGAGACCCGCGCGGACCTCCGCGGGGCCGACAAGTCGGTCGTCCTCGGGGCGTTGCGGGGCCGCCGGCGGACCGCCGAGACGGTCCTCGAGAACGCGGGCCGGGACGACCCCGACATGGACGGCGTGCAGGCCGACGCGGACGCGGCGCCGGCGCCCGACCCCGGGGACGCGGAGGCCGACGGGGAGGACCAGGCCAGCCTCGGTGATTTCTAGTGGAGCTGGTCGAGGGGCGCGCCGACGTGGAGTCGGTCGACGGGTTCGTCGCCCGCCTGGGGGACGTCGGCGAGGCCCACGGCTGTGCGGTACAGGCGTTCGACGCCCGGTACGTCGTCGGGGAGACACACCTCCGGCGGGCGGTCGAGCTGGCGGACCGGGCGTTCGCGCGCGGGGAGAACGTCGCCCGGGAGCGGGCGGTCGAGATACTGTTGTACGCGGCCGGGCGCCGACAGATAGACCAGGCGCTCGAACTCGGCGTCGAGGCCGGCGAGACGCCGGTGGTGGTGGTCGTGAGCGCCGATGGCGGCGAACGCGCCGACGGGGACGCGCGTGCCAGCGGGCACGCTCGTGCCGGTGAGCACGCCGACGAGCAGAAGGCGGCCGCCGCGGTCGGGGAACTGCTCGCGCCCGCGGAGACGCTGGGCGACTACGACGAGGCGCGAGTGTGTTCGTACTACGGCATCACCGACGCGGAGCGGGCGGCGACGGACGCGTCGCTGGAGGAACTGGTCTGCGAGCGCGTCGCGTTGCTGACCGTCGAGCGGTGACCGCGGGAGAGGAGACGCTATCGGCGGGCGGTGCCCGCGGGCGGACGCGAGACGCCGTCTCGGCGCGTGGCGTGGCGCGTGGTCAGTCGATGAGGACGACGGCCTCGCCGTCGATCGCCACCTCGTCGTCGTCGTCGAGGATGCGCGTGACGAGTCGGTAGCGGCCGTCGTCGAAGTCCTCTGCGACCTCGACGGCGGCGGTGACGCGGTCCCCGACGCGGACGGGTTTCAGGAACTCCACGTCCTGTGCGAGGTAGATGACGTTTCCGGGCAGACGCGCCAGCGCGGCGCTGATGAGGCCGGAGACGAGGATACCGTGGGCGATACGACCGCCGAAACGCGTCTCGGCGGCGTAGTCCTCGTCGAGATGTATCGGGTTCGTGTCCCCGCTGGCGCTCGCGAAGCGCTGGACGTCGGCATCGGAGATGTTCTTCGAGAACTGGATCGTGTCACCGACGGAGAGTTCGCCGGGCGTCCGGGTGGTCCGTTCGACGTCCCACTCGGCGAGGTCGCCGTCAGGTTCGATTCGTCGTTCGACGGAGTCGGCACCGAGTTCGCTGTCGCCCTCGGAGTGTATCGGAACGCCGAAGGCCGCCGCTGCTGCTCGGTTCGCGGCGAGCATACTGTCGAGGAAGTACCCCGACGTGCGCGTCCAGGCGCCGAAAAGCGACGGATACGGGCTTGAGCTCATCCTGCTACCGCCTGTTCGTCACTGCTCCTATTAAACACGCGCCACAGCTGTTCGTAGTTCGACATCTGTCTGTAGTACCCCTTCCCACTCTGCTTCGTCACCGAGACAGGTAACTCCTTCGGCTTCAACCATTGACTGGTACTGAATGGTAAGGGATGGTATTTGGAGTAAGCCTTATGGCGTTGAAGCCCCCAGATGGTGATGAGACGATGGACGAGAGCGATGGACCCACGTGGCCACCCGCGATGTTCGCGCGTGGTTTCCAGCAGGCGAGCGAGGATGCGATGGACCGTCAGCAGGAGTTCTTCCGACAGCTGATGGGCGGCGATTCGACGATGCCCTCGCAGCTGGGTGCGATGAGCCAGATGGCCATGTTCAAGACGCGGGTCCAGAGCGGTGGCCGAATCTCCATCCCCGATGCCGAGCGCGAGGCGCTCGACATCGAGGAGGGCGACATCGTCCAGACCGTCGTCATACCAGTCAAGCGAAACCGCAGTGATACCAATGAGTAACAACAGCTACACCACCCCCGTCAGTACCGCCTTCGAAATGCAGCGCGCCGGCATCAAGCAGAGCCAGCAGGCGTTCAAGCGCTCCCTCGAGTTCCAGCACCGCATGGGCGAGGCCATGCTCGGCAGCCTCGACAGCCAGGAGGACGCCCAGCGCTCCAGCGTGAAGTTCACCCAGCAGGCCATCCACGCCTACCTCGACGCCCTCGAATCGAGCATCCCCGGTTCGACCGGTGGCGTCGGCGAGGTCCGCCGCGCCGTCGACGAGCAGTTCCGGACGCTCCTCGAGGCCCACGAGGAGGCCTTCGAGGCCACCGAGGAGGGCATGGAGCAGGGCATCGAGAACTACGACGAGTTCAGCAAGGCCTACTTCGAGGCGCTCAACGAACAGACCGAGGCCGTCCTTGAGGCCCACGAGGCCTTCGAGGGCCAGACCGTCGACGCCATGGAGAACGTCCTCACGCAGTACGAGCAGCTCCAGGCCCAGATGGAGAACCAGGCCGAGGTCGCCCAGCAGCAGTTCGAACAGCAGTCCGAGCAGTTCCGCGAGCAGTTCGAACAGCAGCTCAACCAGTTCCAGGAGCAGGTCGAGCGCATGCAGGAGCAGGTCGAGGACCTGCAGAGTCGGGCGGACGCCGGCGACAACGAGTAAAGCGTTTTACCTTACTTTCCCGTATTCACCCTACGATGAGCGATAACACCCCCCAAGATATCCAGAACAACTGGATGCGGATGGTCGAGCAGATGAACGACGCGATGGCCCGGTCCGTCGAGCAGAACATGGAGGCCCAGTCGAAGTTCATGGAAACGTGGGCGGAGACCATGGAGGACTCCATGCCCGACGAGGACTCCATGACCGAGAGCTTCGAGGCCTACCAGCGTGCCTACGACGTCTGGATGGACGCCGCCGACCAGATGTACGAGCGCGTCACCGACGCCGCCGAGGGCGAGGACGTCGCGTTCACCGAGTTCCGCGACATCTGGCTGCGCAGCGCCAACGAGGCGTTCAAGGAGGTCATGGGTACGACGGCGTTCGCCGCCGCGCAGGGCAACCTCGTCGAGTCCATGATGGAGATGCAACAGCAGACCGAGGAGATGAGCCAGGACACCCTCGAACGGTTCGGCCTGCCGACCCGCGAGGACATGGACGAGGTCGGTGCGCGCCTCGTCGAACTGGAACGCCGCCAGCAGCGCGTCGAGGACAAGCTGGACCGTGTCATCGAACTGGCCGAACAGGACCAGGAGGCGTGAGATGGCGAGCGACGAGTCGTTCCAGAACCCCTTCGCGCTCGCGCTGAACACCCAGCGCGAACTCATCGAGGCGGCCACGGGGAGCTTCGAGAAGGCCGAGGTCGCCGAGGAGCGCATGGACGACATCCAGTCCGTCGAGGTGGGCGAGACCCCGAGCGAGGTGGTCTACACGGAGAACAAGCTCGAGCTGCTCCACTACGAGTCGATGACCGAGGAGCAAAACGAGGTGCCCATCCTCATCGTCTACGCGCTCATCAACAAGCCGTTCATCCTCGACCTCCAGCCCGACCGCTCGGTGGTCCGGCGCCTCCTGGAGGCGGGTCACGACGTCTACCTCATCGACTGGAACGAACCCTCCCGGCTGGACCAGCACCTCACGCTCGACGACTACGTCAACCGCTACATGGACAACTGCGTGGACGCGGTCCGGGAGCGCTCCGGCCAGGACGCCATCAACATCCTCGGGTACTGCATGGGAGGGACCATGTCGGTGATGTACGCCGCCCAGCACCCCGAGAAGGTCAGAGCCCTCGGTCTGATGGCCGCCGGGCTCTGTTTCGAGCGCTCGGGAGGCGTCCTCGAAGTCTGGGGCGACGACGAGTACTACGACCCCAGCGACGTCACGGAGACCTACGGCAACATGCCCGCGGAGTTCCTCGACGTCGGGTTCGCGCTGATGGACCCCGTCGCCAACTTCGTCTCGAAGTACGTCCGCCTGTACGACAACCTGGAGGACGAGGACTTCGTCGAGAACTTCGCGCGCATGGAGCGCTGGCTCGACGAGGGTATCGACGTCGCCGGCGAGGCGTACGTCCAGTTCCTCGAGGACATCTATCAGGACAACAAGCTCTACAAGAACGAGCTGGAGCTCGACGGGAAGCCCGTCGACGTCGGCGAGATAGACATGCCTATCCTCCAAATCCTCGGGGAGTACGACCACCTCATCCCGCCGGGAGCCTCCAAGCCGTTCAACGACATCGTCGGGTCGGACGACGTGACGACCATCGAGTACCCGACGGGCCACATCGGGCTCTCCGTCTCGGGGAGTTCCCACAAGGAGGTCTGGCCGCAGGTCGCCGAGTGGTTCCACGACCGCTCGCGGCCCGACGAGGAGTCCGTGACCGACGCCGCGGAGGCCGCCGAGGCCGAGGCCGGCGACGACGTCGAGGTCAGCGTCGACCCCACCGAGGGTGACGCAGACGAGGTCGCGGTCGAAGTCGAGGGCGGCGAGGACGAGGGCGTCCAGACCGAGCTCGTCGAACGCGAGGGGGAGGCCGTCGAGGACGCCGTCGCCGAACACGCCGACGTCGAGAGCGAGTCCTCGACGGCGGACGTCGACGCCGACGTGCGCGTCACCGACGACGCCGACGTCGAACACGACCTGGCCGAGGAGGTCGACATCGACGAGGACGTCGCGGAGGAACTCGACGCGGAGGAGGTCGGTCGGACCGACGAGACCGACGACGACGAGACCGACGAAACGGCCGACATCGAGGAAGCCGACGTCGAGACCGACGTCGAGGAGGCAGACGAGGGTCCCGCCGCCACCGAGGGCGAGGACCTCGAAGAGGTCGACGGCATCGGCCCGACGTACGCCGACCGCCTCCGTGCGGCCGGCATCGGGACCATCGCCGCCCTCGCCGAGAGCGACGCCGCGACCGTCGCCGAGGCCGCCGAGGTCGGCGAGGAGCGCGCGGCCGACTGGCTCGACCAGGTCCGGGACTGACCTCCCGAAGAACCCCCTTCGCGGATCAGGGATAGCACTATCACCCCTCGGTCGAACCGCGTTAGCATGGCGGGAGAGATACTCGACGGACAGACCTGTATCGTCACGGGGGGGTCCCGTGGCATCGGCCGGGGAATCGCAATCGAACTCGGGAGCCGCGGCGCCGACGTGGCGGTGAACTACCGCTCTTCGGAGGCCGAGGCCCACGAGGTCGTCGACCGCATCGAGGAGCAGGGCAGTCGGGCCATCGCGGTACAGGGCGACGTCGCCGACCGCGAGGAGGTCGAGGGGATGTGCGAGCAGGTCCGCCACGCGTTCGGGTCGCCCGACGTCCTCGTGAACAACGCCGGCATCACTATCGACAAGACGTTCGCGAACATGACCCGGGAGGACTGGGACCGGGTGATGGACG
>CAYYSW010000190.1:312-5535 GCA_964474395.1 uncultured Halobacteriales archaeon | reverse complement strand
CTTCTCGGGGACCGTGTAGTAGGTGTGCAGGCGGTCCCGGTCGCTCTGTCGCTCGACCATGATGGAGTGGGCGGCGGTGGCGAAGGCGAACGAGACCGTCCGTGGCATCGAGGAGATGTTCACCCACACCTCGCCGTCCTCGCGGCCCTCGCGGTCGAGCTCGTCGTTGACGAGGTCGTAGGCCTGCTCGAAGGCGGTGTCGTAGTCGTAGACGTCCTCGATGACGAACCGCTCGGTCTCGGCGCCGAGCAGGTTCCGGAAGTCCTTCTCCAGTTTGGTGGCGAGGTTCCGCGAGTACTCGACGTTGGCCTCGCTTCCCACCGCGCCCTCCAGCAGGACGACACGGTCCACGTCGAGCTGGTCCCGGACGAGCGGGGCGATGAGCCGGTCGTAGTCGAAGCCGACCGGCACGATGTGGGTCTGCATACGCGATACTGCGTCGTGGTACTTATAAAAAGTACCAGACGCCAGACCACTGAACCACACATCACCCATGTTTGGCCGCTACGCCGTTGCGGGATTCTGGAGAGCCAATCGGTGCCGCTGTGGTAGGTGTTCGGTTGCCACCTGTCTTCGCTACCGACGGGGTAGCAACGACCGGCGAACTCGCTCAGTGGGGACGTTCTATGAGACGCGTTCCGAGCGATTTCCGATTTTTTATGACGCCTGATACTACCTGAATCCCCCCTAACTATCCTGTCGTATTGGTCATCCAATACGGTACCGAGCGTCTCTGTACCCTCTCCCCGGTCTCTGCGAGGGACGTGACAAAACGAGCCGTGCTCGACACAGCTATCTTCTCTGGCGGTAATGTCAATGCGGCGAATTAGATATGGGAACAACGGTAGGGCAAGCAGTGGAGGGGGTCGAGCAGTCGCCCACGCAGGGACGCTGGAACTATCTGACTATCGGTGGTCTCGCTGCACTCTGCGAAGCGGTCATCTATCTGGCCGGCATCCTGTACTTCCTCGTAATCCTCGATTTCGCGAGCGTCACTGGGCCGCTCCAACAGGTCGAACTGTTCGTCGCGAACGAAACCAGTCTATACGCGATGTACCTACTCATCTACGTTGTCTTCGGTATCCTCCTGGTGGCACTCGTGCTGGCGCTTCACGAGCGGCTCAAGCCGGATGCGCCTATGCTGATGCGGGCGACGACTGCCTTCGGGCTCATCTGGGCCGGGCTCGTCATCGCCAGCGGGATGGTCGCCAATCTAGCCACGGGTGTCGTCGTCGACCTCTACGGGACGGACCCAGCACAGGCGACCACGGTCTGGTTGGCAGTCAGCCCGGTCATCGACGGACTCGGTGGTGGCAACGAAATCATCGGCGGTCTCTGGACGTTACTCGTGAGTGTCGTCGCACTGCGAACTCGGGCGCTCCGTCGATCGGTGAACTACTTCGGACTCCTGGTCGGGACAGCGGGCGTTCTCTCAGCGATCCCGGCGCTCGGTGAGATCGGCGGTGGTATCTTCGGTCTCACTCAGATCGTCTGGTTCGTCGCCCTCGGTATCCTCCTGTTGGGCTCGGGGCGCCGTGAGGTCCCATCCGTGTCACGGTAGGCCGCTCAAAACCCTCCAGGCCCACGCTCGTCAACGGCGCACTGGATTACACTCAGATATCTTGCAGGGAGGGGCTGCTGCATTCAGTAAATCAGTGGATGGACTGCACTTCTTCTCGGGTGAACGTGACAGTGAAAGACTCACAGCACAACGTAACCCATCAATCACTCCAGAACAGGGCGAAAGAGGGCCCTCCCGTCGCTCGCCGGTATTGATAGACAGAGAGCGTGTATCAGTCGTATCGTTCCTGTTCTAGTGCGCTGGAATGCTGTACTCCCCAGCGGCCGTGAGTGACCCGTTCGGCCGTCGCGTGCCGAAGGGGGTCCGAGAGTTCACGGTCCGAGACCTCTGATTAGCTGCTCCGCCGCCCGAGCCGTCGTCTCCCCCCACCAGTCTTCGTTCGTACAGCCGGCAAGGGTAGCAATCAGTGTAGAACCAGTTAGACCGATATGCTGTCGCCGTCGCACTCCCGTCGATACGAATGTATCAATACAGTTGTATTCTGTGAAATTCTCGATAGAACGAAACTCGGGGGGTCCCCCTACTCCCCGCGAGGGCGTTCGAGGTCACCGACAGCGGGCCACGGCTACCGCACGGATCACCCACGCGCCCGCCGCTCCCGACTGACAAACCCTTTAGCCGAAACCGCCCCAGGCTCGCCCATGGAGAGTCTCAACCGGATGGCGCTGGAGCTCGTCGACGAGGCGCTGGACTTCGCCGACGAACTCGCCATCGACGCCTTCGAACTCGACAACGGCGCGACGGTCATGGACTTCGGCGTGGACGCCAACGGCGGCATCGAGGCCGGCCTGTTGCTCGCCGAGATACAGTCCGCGGGCCTGACGAGCGTCGCCAGCTCGATTCGCGACCTCGCGGGCACGCCCCGGACGTACGCCGACGTCTCGACCGACCACCCCGCCCTCTCGCTGCTCTGTGCGCAGAAGGCCGGCTGGGAGGTGTCGGTCGACGGCTACGAGGCGCTGGGGAGCGGCCCCGCGCGCGCCCTCGTCGCCGAGGAGGAGGAGTTCGCGCGGGTCGGCTACGCCGACGAGTTCGAGTTCGCCGTCCTCGCGCTGGAGTCGGACGAACTGCCGACCGAGGCGGTCGCGGAGCACGTCGCCGACTACGCGGGCGTCGAGGTGGGCAGCGTCTTCCTGCCGACCTACTCCACCGCCAGCATCACGGGGAGCGTGACGACGGCCGCCCGCGCCGGCGAACTCGCGGCCTTCCGCCTCTCGGAACTGGGCTACGACCCCGTCGAACTGCTGTCGGTGAGCGCCTCGGCGCCCGTCGCACCCGTCGCCGAGAGCGAGGAGGCGGCGATGGCCCGGACCAACGACGCGCTGGCCTACGGCGGACAGGTCCACCTCGTCGTCGGCGAGGAGTTCGACCGCTTCGACGAGGTGCCCTCGACGGCCCGCGACGAGTACGGGACGCCGTTCGCCGACCTGTTCGAGCAGGCCGACTGGGACTTCTACGACGTCCCGGAGAGCGTCTTCGCGCCCGCGCAGGTGACCGTCGACGTGGTCGGCGGCGACACCTACGCCCTCGGGGAGGTAGACGAGGAGATGCTGGCCGACTCCTTCGGCCTTCGATAGTGGGGGCGCGATGAAGTTCAAGGTCGTTCCCGCACCCCGCCCGCTGTCGTTTCTCGGACGGGCCCGGCTGGCGATGCCGCTCGTCCCCGGCAGCGAGGACGACTGCTGTGCCCGCCTCGTGGCGGACACGGACCTCGCCTCTCGGGACGCCGCCCGCGAGTGGATAACGTTCATGCAGGCGCTCGGCCTCGTCGCGGAGACCGACGGCCAGTACTACCAGACCGGCGAGGCCCCCGAGGACGTGGACCTCGCGGCGGCCTTCCGCGAGCGGATCCACCCCGTCGAGACCGTCCTCGACGTCCTCGCCGACGCCGACGGACCCCTCGACGCCGACGCGGTGTTCGAGCGGTGTGTCGGGACGGTCCCGCAGTGGGAGCGCTCGCGGCGCACCGACTGGGCCGACGTCTGGCGCGAACGCGTCGAGCGGGTCCTCGGGTGGGCGGTCACCTTCGGTCTCGCGGAACGCGTCGGTGAGGGCGATGGCGAGGACGGAACGGTCCGATACCGGCGGGCCGACGGGGGGTGAGCCCGTGGGCGCCCCCGGCGAGGCGGTCCGTGCGGTCACGTTCGACCTCGACGGGACGCTCTGTACCTACCGTCGGAGCCCCGGCGAGGTCCTCGCCGTCGCCTTCGAGCGGGTCGGCGTCGAACCGCTGTTCCCGGTCGAGGCGTACTACGGCCGGTTCGACGAGTTCGCGGGGGAGGCCGACGGGATGGCCGACCTCCGCGAGCGGTGTTTCGCCGCGCTCGCGGCCGAACGAGGCCACGACCCCGGGACGGGGGAGGCGGTCGCCGGGGCGTTCGCCGACGAACGGGACCACCGGGACGTGGTCGCGCTCCCGGGCGCACGCGAGGCGGTAGAACGGCTCTCAGGGGAGTACCGGCTCGGCGTGGTCACGAACGGGCCGGCGGACGCACAGCGGGCGAAAATCGAGGGGATAGGGCTGTCGGACGCCTTCGATGTGGTCGTCTGTGCAGGGGCGGAGGTCCCGGCGAAACCGGCCGTCGAACCGTTCGAGCGGGCGCTGGCGGCGCTCCGTGTGGACGCGGCCGAGGCCGTCCACGTCGGGGACAGCGCGGCGGACGTCGCGGGCGCGTCGAACGCCGGCGTCCGCTCGGTGCTGGTGGGTGGTTCGCCGGAGGACGGTCCGGAGCCGACGTACCGCGTCGCGTCGCTCGAGGGGGTGCGGCCGTCGGAGTGGTCGTAGGGGGCGCCGTTCAGACGGCCCGGCCCTTGATGCCGGAGGTGCCGATGGACAGCGTCCCGACGACGATGAGGAGCGTCCCGAGGAGGCCGATGAGGACCTGCAGGGCGGTCGTCATCGAGACGAAGGCGAGCACCGCGATGAACACGGTGCCGAGGAGCAACAGCAGGCTCCCGCCGCCGACCTTCGTCTTGTCCGAGAGGTTCCGGTTGGCCTCCACCACCTGTTTCGAGACGTTCGACAGTGCCATACCTCCCGCTACGCGCTTCGGCATATTAAACCGTCGTGTTGCGATTCTGGGGTACGATAGCACCTCGCAATCTCGGCGGTTATCGACGTTCGGCGACGCCCGCCGGCCGGTTACCAGTCGCTCCCGGGAGAGCCTCCATCCGGTCCCCGCCCGCCTCACTCGACGGGGTGGACCTCGGTGATGGTCCCGACGCCCTTCGACTGGCCCTCGCGGAAGACGAAGCGCTGGCCCGCCTCGACGTGGTACGGCCGGAACTTGAAGCGCACGCGAGCGACGCCGGTGTCGCCGGGCAGGAGGTGGCCCTCCTCCGGGAAGACCGCTGCCGCCTCGCTGACCGTCTCGACGTGGACGACGGGTTCGTACCCCTCGCCGATGCGCGTCGGGTGGTTGAGCACCATCACCTCCGCCTCGAACTCCCTGATGGCGGTCGGTTCGGCGTCGCGCGGCAGGAGCACCATCCCGCGTTCGAGGTCCGCCTCGTTCACTCCCTTCAGCGCGATGCCGACGATGCGGCCCGCGCGGGCCTCGTCGACCCGGTGGTAGTGCATCTCGATGCTGCGCACCTCCACCTCGCGGAAGCTCCCGTCGGCCATCGGCCCGACCAGCAAC
>CAYYSW010000190.1:0-299 GCA_964474395.1 uncultured Halobacteriales archaeon | reverse complement strand
GACCGGATGGTGCCCGACGCGACGGCCCCGACGCCCGTCACGGAGTAGGTGCGATCGATGTACATCGAGAACTCCCCGGCGCCGTCGGCGGTCTTCGGCAGTCGCTCGAACAACTGGTCGAGGACGTCGAGGCCCTCCATGGTCACGGCGCTGGTCGTCACGATGGGCACCACCTGCTCGCTGATCTCCTCGATGGCCGTCTCGACGCCGTGGCGCTCGATTCTGAGGGGGGTGCGGTCGGCGTTGCGGAGCAGGCGCTCGACCTCGCGTTCGACCTCCAGCAGTCGCTCCTCCTCGAC
>CAYYSW010000189.1:0-5557 GCA_964474395.1 uncultured Halobacteriales archaeon | reverse complement strand
GGGATGGTCACCGGCGGCCCCATCATGTCCTGGCTCGAACTGCTGGGGAGCGACCCGGATAACTCGCTGCTGTTCGTCGGCTATCAGGCACAGGGGACCCTCGGACGACGGATCCAGAGCGGCCGCCGCGAGATCCCGTTCGGCGACCGGGGGCGTCGCGGTGGACAACTCACGCTTCGGTTCAACGTCGAGTCGGTCAGCGGGTTCTCGGGGCACGCCGACCGGAACGGCCTCGAGAACTTCGTGGGGACGATGAACCCCCGCCCGGAGGAGGTCCTCTGCGTCCACGGCGACGAATCGTCGACGAACCAACTCTCCTCGGGACTCTACGAGGAGTTCGACGTCCGGACGTACGCCCCGCGGAATCTGGAAACGTTCCGGTTCGACTGAGCGCTCCGGGGAGCCTGCGTGCGACCGGAGGTCCCGGTGGGCGCCCTCGCGTGCGGAACCGACACGTCGGATACCGATACGCCTCGGGAGGGGATGGCCCATCTACCGAACGTTCGCAAGCACTAATACCGCCGAGCCCGGTGGTAGCGATATCACGCGAGAGGGTTCACTGTCCCTTACACTGTTATGGCTGTAACGGGGCGGAGGGAGCCGATAGGAGTCGTGAGAGAAGGCACGCTCGGAGACGGGGACCCCTATTGCAGTAGTGACGGCGCCGACGCGTACGGGACTGACGTCACGGCGTCCGGAGACCCGGAGACCACGCGTCGAATTGCTCTGTCCGCGACGGGCGAACCGGAACGTGGAGGATTCGAGAGCGACGAGGAGTCCGAACGGAAGAACCGGGAAGCGAATGCTGACGGCGGGGAAAGCGAGAGGCGAGTGTCCACGAGGCGAGATGACGTTCGAGACGGAGGAGACGATGACGGCGAGCGACGCGATACCGAACAACCCGAAATCGGTCGGCGAGAGGAGTCGGGCCAGCACGAGGGGCATCAGCAGTTCGAGGACACGATTGCCGACATTTGTGAACGCAACCCACAGGCCGCCGCCGACGATCGGCGAGGTGAGGTCGTCACTGGGCGAGAGGGAGCGCTTCAGTGCGCGCGGAGAAGCCGTCGCACGAGTTACCGAGCGCGTGGTCCACTGTCTCGAATTCGATGCGTCACACGGAGGGGTCCTGCGAGAGTACGGGTACTATTGCGATTTCGACGTCGGAGCCGCTGATGGCTGTTCCGAAGGGTGATACCTTCCTCTCGATACTTCGCCTCCACTACTGCCGGATACGTGTCCCGTTTTGGGCAGAGGACCAGCCAGGGTCGTGTATAGCGCCATATAGTGTATCAGGACGCCGTTCGACCGTGTCCACGTTCTCAGCCACGTCCCCCTTCGCATCACCGGAATCCCGGATGACGTGTTCAGTGGTCGTAATCGAGTACGACAGTGTGGATTGAAGTTCCCTGCCGTCGTCAGTCGACTCGATGACCGACGACGGCCTCGCCGCTCTCGTCGCCCGGTATCTCGATTCGAAGAGCCGCGGTGCGACGGCGAGCGGGGAGGCGACCGGCACCTATCGTGCTAGCGCCGCCTCCGAACTGCATCGGTGGGTGGAGTGGATGGACGCACGCGACTACGACCGCGACGCCCTCGCCACGGAGGGCCGGCGCATCATGGCCCGCTACGCGATGCACCTGGACCGGCGGACGCGTGGCGAGGACGGCATCGCCGCCTCGACGGCCCGAACCTACTACGCCTACGTCTCCGGCTGTCTCTCCTATGCCGTCCGCGACGGCGTGCTCCCGACGAACCCCGCGCTGGCCGACCGGGCGCGCGAGGAACTCCCGCAGGACGCAGACAGCGACCGAACCGACCAGCAGTTCTGGAGCCGCGAGCAACGACGGGCGCTGGTCGAGCACGTCGACGGGCGTGCGCGGGAGGCCATCGATGCGGAGGGGCTCGACGCGGGCGTCCCGGTCCGCGATCGGGCGCTCGTCCGCGTCCTCGCGTACGCGGCCGTCCGCGGGGCGGAGGTGCTCCGGCACCCGAAGGACGCACGGACAGGCCGTCAGGGACTCCGCTGGGCCGACGTGGACCTCGAACGGGGCGTCCTCCGGGTCCTCGGGAAGGACCAGCACCGCGAACCCGCACTCCTCCCCGAACCCGCACGCGAGGGGCTGGACCGCTGGTATCGCGTCCAGCGCCCCCCGGAGGACGACTGGCCGGTCTTTCCGACGGGCCACGCGCCCTCGAAGTACCGCGCCGGGCGCGACCGACTGGGGGAGGCGTTCGACGAGGAACTGGCGGCGGCCGGCGGCGATATCGACACCCTTCTCCGGGAGCACGGTATCGCGCCACCCGCCCTGACGACCGAGGGGGCCCGCTCGCTCATGCGCCGGCTCACCGAGGCCGCCGATATCGACGTCGGGGAGGACCCCGGCTACCTCCAGCTCCACGGGGCACGACGGGGGATTCTGGAGGAGATCTACCGGCGCGACCGCGGCGACGCACAGGACCTCGCGCGCCACAAGTCCCTCTCGACGACCCGAGCGGCCTACCAGCACATCGACGCCGAGGAGAAGACCCAGCGTATCGACAGCCATCTCGAAGACATCGAATAAGAGCGCTGTTGTGGGAGGAAATGAAGGATGGAGCCACACGAGCCGTAGTACAAGCTACGGAAGTTGTATGCGTTCTAGAGCGTCTGTAGTCTACTCAGACTAACTACTCGACCGTCCGTCATGGAGGGCCAAGCACCCGGCCCGGATCTACTCCGGCGAGACCGCAGGTGGCGGTGGTGAGGCGGGAGATACACTGCGAACCGTGCGGAAACCGCAGAGCGCGGGAACAGTCGGTAGGCTCTGTGCACTGTGCAGATTATAGAGTCTAAATAGAGTAGATAAATCGAGTAGCTCGTCGCTCACGTCGTAGCTACGGCGCCTCGGCGGCCGCCATAACAGATAGGGACTCCAGACTGTCCGTGAGGCAGGTAGCGTGTGAAGATTGCACAATCTATGGGAACTCCATGGTCTTCGAACGGTGGATACGTCGAGCGCCGTAGAGCGGTTCAAGAGAATGCGATGGGGCTCGCCGACCGTTCAGTACGCCCGGGACCCGCTCAGTCGAGGTGCTCCTCCGGGTCGAGCCCGCGGCTCTCGAGCAGGAGCGTCGCCACCCGTTCGGGTTCCTGCCGGGCGAGTCGGAGCGCGGCGTCGTGGAACTCCCGCTTCGAGAGACCGTCGACGCCCGCCCGGCGGAGCATCGGGACGAGGTCGATGTCGTAGGTGTCCTCGAAGGCCCGCCACGTCTCGTCGCGGACGTACACCGAGTGGTTGAGGTGGTTACCCGCCTCGAACGCCGGTGTCTCGAGCGGGTCGGGGGCCTCCGCGTCGGCCTCGGGGTCGTCGGTCGACGACTCGGGGTCCGCTTCGTCCTTGCCGGCGACCGACCGGTCCAGGTCGGCGAAGGGGTTGTCGTCGCTCATCGGTCGATCCCCCCGTGCTCGACGATGGTCGCCAGCTCCTCCAGATGTTCGAGCTGGTCGTTCTCCGGGTCGTAGTCCATGAGCGGCATGTGTTCGCCGAGCGCCTGCGTGAAGGCCTTCCGCTCGCGGATGCCGGGCTTCGGCGGTTTCATCTCGCCGCTGTCGATGCGTTCGAACTCCTCGTCGGTGATGCGCGCGAAGTTCGGCAGGCGCTCGGCGAGGTTCGACTGGGTGTTGAGGTTCTCGAGGAGCTTCCGGTCTTCCGTCCGCTGATCGATGCGGTCCTCCAGCCGATTGGGAACGATGGCGAGGATGTCGACGTCCATGTACTCGCGCAGCGGCGAGACGAGACGGTCGACGGTCCGCCGGAAGCCGCCGATGGCCTCGGACCCGGGCGTCATCGGGACGATGAGGTTCCGGCTCGCCACGAGGCCGTTGTTGTTGAGCATCCCCGGGTACGCCGGCTGGTCGATGACGACGTACTGGTAGCGGTCCCCGAGGGCGGGTTCGACGACGTGTTTCTGGAGTCGGCTCGACCCCTGGATGGCGCCCGTGAGTTCCTTCTCGACCTGTTCGAGCGTCTCCGAGGAGGGGAGGACGTCGAATCCGAAGTCGGTCCCCACGACGACGTCGTCGAGCGTCGCGTCCCGGTCGTCGAGGACGAGGTTCCCGAGGTTCACGTCCCGCGCGTACGCGTCGTCGAGGCCGAGGCCCATCGTCGCGTGCCCGTTCGGGTCGAGGTCGGCGAACAGCACGTCGTGGCGCGTCGCCAGTTGGCGTGCGAGGTTGATGGAGATGGTCGACTTCCCGACGCCCCCCTTCAGGATGACTGAACTGACGGCCCGCGGTTCCCGTTCGCCCGTCATAGCGCACCCGGACTCCGGAGTTCACGCAGGCGCCGGAGCGTTCGTAGACTACACACAGTACGAAGGTTCCGTAGAGTTCGTGTACCGTTCATGCTCTGTGAGGACGCTATTCCCGGTACTGCATAAAGTTTTTGAGGACTTGGGAATCTCTGTAAAGTTCATAGACTACGTAGTCTCTAGAAGTTTCGTCTCGTAGGGAGAGTTGCGAGTCCTCGCACAGTGCGAACCTTCCGTCCGCCTCGTGTGCTACAGGGGTGCTCGCGTGGCCAGCACTGCCGAGTCCCGGCGGTTGACGGAGCGGTCGTCACGGGAGAGGCAACGCCTATCCCGGCGGACGGGCAACGTCCGCGTAGATGCGTCTCGACGAGTACATCGAGGGGTTCGAGGTGGACGAGGACGCCGAGCGGCGGCGACTCGCGAAGGAGAAGTCCTACGAGATCCTCGACTACCTCGGCGACGTCGACGCCAAACTCGACCCCATCCGCGACACCACGCACGTCGGGCGCAGCGCACCATCCATCTTCGTCGGCCGGTCGTCCTACCCGAACGTCTCGACGGGCATCCTCGCGCCCGTCGACCCCGACGCGGACGCGACCGACTACGCCACCAGCGGCGAGTGGTTCGAGGGAGGCCTCGGCATCGAGGACGTCCTCCAGTACCGCACCGGCCTGTTGAACTCCAACCAGCGGGCCGACGTGAACGTCCACGACACGTGGGACGGGTTCGTCGGGACCCAACGCGAGGTCGCCATCGCCGGCAACCCGGTGGACATCGAGGTCGACCTCGGGGAGCGACCCTCGATGGACGTCGGGATGGACGCCGTCTCGACGCCCACCGGCCCGCGGGCGAACGCTACCGACGCCCGCCTCACGGAGAACCCCTACGTCCCGAAACCCGTCGAGAAGACGCTCTCGGACGACGACTGGCGTGCCGAGGGCGCGATGACCTACCTCTACAACCGCGGGTTCGACGTCTACGACATCAACCGCATCCTCTCGGCGGGTGCCCTCGGCCAGGGTCGGAACCGTCGGCTCGTCCCCACGCGCTGGTCCATCACCGCCGTCGACGACACCGTCGGGAAGTACCTCCGTGGCACCATCCGCAACGCCCCGAGCGTAGACGAGGTCGAGGTCTACGAGGAGTCCTACATGGGCAACCGCTACTGGGTCGTCCTCGCGCCGGGGAACTGGGAGTTCGAACTCGTCGAGATGAAGTCCCCCGGGAGCATCTGGAACCCCGACAGCGGCGCGTACCGACTGCT
>CAYYSW010000188.1:0-5612 GCA_964474395.1 uncultured Halobacteriales archaeon | reverse complement strand
AGTGAAGCTGAACATGGTCGTGTTCGAGGGAACCGCGGGGTACGTCCCCGAGATGGTCGAACACGTCTCCGAGAACGACGGTCTCCAGTTGCAGCTCATCGAGTACATGCCCGAACTCGCCGGGCGGCCCGAATGGGCCGTCGACATCGAGCGGGTCCACGGCTGGCTGGAGGAACAAGCCGACGAGGTGGAGTTCCGCGACATGCACGACCGGCGGCGCTACTGGATAGACGGCGGGATGGTCGAGGTCGTCGACCCCGTCGGCAACGAGGACTTCTGTGCGAACTGCCACCGCGTGCGCGTCACGCACGAGGGCTACCTGAAGGGCTGTCTCAACCGCAACGACGACCTGCGGACGATGGGCGAGATGACCCGCGAGGAGATACGCGAGGCGTTCCGCGAGGTGGTCCACAACCGCGTGCCCTACTACGGCGAGTACATGGTGAAGGACGGCGACGGCGACTGGGTCGTCAACGAGGAGTACATCGGCGCCTGAGCCCGGACGACGACCGGGCCGACTGACCGACGAACAGACGAACGGCCGTCCAGTCCCGAACCCGTTCCCCCGATGGGACCACGCCTTTCCGACTGGGGCTGTTCGAGGGAAACGGAACGATGCCGAGCGACGAGACCGACACGAGCGACGTCCCCTGGCACTCGCGGACCCTCCAGTTGATACTCCTCAGCACGTTGCTCACCCCCCTTGGAGTGCCGCTGGTCAGCCCGGCGCTGCCGTTGCTCCGGCGGACCTTCGCCGTCAGCGAGGCGGCCGCGAGCCTGTTCGTCAGCGCGTACTTCGTCGTCGGAATCGTCCTCTCGCCGCTCGTGGGACCCGTGGCCGACCAGGTGGGCCGTCGCCGGGTGCTGGTCGGCTGTCTAGTCGTCTTCAGCGTGACGGGTGCCGCAGTCGGCGCCGCCCCGTCGTTCGCAGTGGCCATCGCCCTTCGTGTGGTTCAGGGGAGCGCCGCCGCGGGCGTGTTCGTGACGACGCTGACGCTCATCGGCGAGACGTTCGAGGGGTTCCAGCGGAGCGCGGTCCTCGGCGCGAACACGGCGGTACTCGCGAGCGGGGCGGCGTTGTTCCCGCTCGTCGGGGGGACGCTCGCCGCCGTGGCGTGGAACGCGCCCTTCCTCGTCTACCTCGCCGGCCTGCCCGTCGCCCTCGCCGTCGCCCTCCTGCTCGACGAACCCGTCCGCGAGCGCGATGCACGTGGGCTGGACTCGCTGCGCCGGGCGGCCGGCCACGCGGCACGGGGGGACGTCATCGCGCTCTACGGCGCGGCGTTCGTCACGGAACTGCTCCTGTTCGGTGTGGTCATCACGCTCCTCCCGTTTCTCCTGCGCTCGGAGTACGGGGTTTCGGCGGTGGTCATCGGCGCGACGCTCACCGTGACGCAGGGGACGGCGGCCGCCGTCGCCCTCCTGAGCGGTCGGCTGGTCCGGCGGTACTCGAACGAGCGGCTCGTCGCCCTCGGGTTCTGTTGTTTCGGCGCGGGGCTGGTCGTCGCGTGGACTGGGCCAGCCTCGCTCGCGTTGGCGGCGGGGCTGGCGCTGTTCGGAGCCGGTCTCGGCCTCGCCTTCCCGTCGGTGGACGCGGCGGTGAGCCGGCGGGTCCCCGACCGGGTCCGCGGCGGGGCGCTCAGCCTGCGCAACAGCGCCACGTTCCTCGGGCGGTCGGTGGGCCCGGTGGTCTTCGCGCTCGCGGCGGCCGTCGTCGGCTACCGACCCCTCCTGCTCGTGGCGGGCGTCTCGGCACTGGGCGGTGGGGGACTGGCGCTGGCGCTGGTCGGGACCCGCGGGAGCTGACTGGCCGCCGTCACCCCGGGGCGGGACGACGCTCGTGCGCACGCGAGACGACACCGTATCGGTGGCCGCCGCCATATCGGTGGTCGCCGACTGACCCCGCCCGACCGTTCGGACCGACGGACGGACGGTCGCGACGGACTGTAAGCCGCTCACACGCGTTCGCCGATTCGGTGTGTTTAAGTGTGGGCGCTGGGTTTTGTCGTATGCAATCAGTGCAGGGGCGTCGGGTCCCGAGTCCGGAGCCGAGTCGGCTCACAGGGCGTGAGTACACACGCGAGTTGTGGTAGCCAAGCCTGGCCCAAGGCGCTGGGTTGCTAACTCAGTGGCGTCAAGCCCCCGGGGTTCGAATCCCCGCCACAACGTCCGTAACCATCCACACACCGCTATGAGCACGGAAGAACCAGAGCCGGAGGACGGAGAGGCGGAAGAGGACGACATCCGCTACTTCGTTCGTATCGGCCAGACGGACCTCGACGGGACGAAGAGCGTCGAGCGTTCGCTCACAGACATGAACGGTATCGGCAACCGAACGGCCCGAATCATCTGCGACAAGGCCGACGTCGACCGTACGGCGACCTTCGGCCGACTCGACGAGGACCTCATCGAGGCCGTCACGGAGAAAGTAGAGCAGTACGCCGAGAACGTCCCCGAGTGGCTCACGAACCACCAGAAGGGGTACTACAACGGCGAGACGACCCATCAGGTCGGCAACGACCTCGAGATGACCCGCCGGAAGGACGTCAACCGGATGAAGATGATCAACTCCTACAAGGGTGTGCGCCACAAGCGCGGCCAGAAGGTCCGCGGTCAGCGCACGAAGTCCACGGGTCGAACCGAGGGGACCATCGGCGTCAACGTCGAGGCCATCAAAGAGGAGGCTGAGGACGAATGACGCTCGGACAGAACACCAAGTTCTACGAGACGCCCAACCACCCCTTCCAGGGCGAGCGCATCGCCGAGGAGGGTGGGCTGGTCGGCCGCTACGGTCTCAAGAACAAGGAGGAGCTGTGGCGCGCACAGTCCGAACTCCGTAGCTACCGCCGCGAGGCGCGAAAGCTCCTCGGGCGCGCGCAGGGCGACCCCGAGGCCGCAGAGCAGGAGGGTCAGGAGTTCCTCCAGAGCCTCAAGCGGACGGGCATCCTGAGCGACCAGGACGGCCTCGACGACATCCTGAGTCTGGACATCACGGACGTCCTCGAACGACGCCTCCAGACCGTCGTCTACCGCAAGGGCCTCGCGAGCACGCCCGACCAGGCGCGCCAGTTCATCACGCACGGCCACGTCCTCGTCGGCGAGGGTCGCGTCACGATCCCCTCCTACACGGTCGACGTGACCGAGGAGGACGACATCGCCTTCGACGACACCAGCCCGCTGGCCGACGACCTCCATCCGGCACGGGCGGAGGGCCAGGAGTAAACCATGAGTCAGGAAGCCAACGCCGACGCGAAGGACCGCTGGGCCATCGCACACGTCCACGCATCGTTCAACAACACCATCATCACCATCACGGACGAGACGGGCGCCGAGACGCTCGCGAAGTCCTCCGGTGGGACCGTCGTGAAGCAGAACCGCGACGAGGCGTCGCCCTACGCGGCGATGCAGATGGCCGAGACCGTCGCCGAGGACGTCCTCGCACAGGGCATCGAAGGCGTTCACGTCCGCGTGCGCGGTCCCGGCGGCAACCTCCAGAAGAACCCCGGGCCGGGCGCGCAGGCGACCATCCGGGCGCTGGCCCGCGCCGGCCTGGAGATCGGTCGTATCGAGGACGTCACGCCCATCCCGCACGACGGGACGCGAGCACCGAAGAACTCCGGGTTCTAACACGATGAGCGATTTCGAAGTGGAGTTCATCGAACGCGGCGATCGCAAGGCGCTGTTCCTCGTCAGAGGAGTGACGCCCGCGTTCGCCAACGGCGTCCGCCGGGCCATGCTCGCCGACGTGCCGACGCTCTCTATCGACACCGTCCGTGTCGTGGAGAACTCGTCGGTCATGTTCGACGAGCAGATCAGCCTGCGGCTCGGCCTGGTCCCGCTCTCGACGCCGCCGGGCGAGTTCGAGATGGGCGACGAGGTCACGCTGGCGCTCGACGTCCAGGGGCCGGCGACGGCCTACTCCGGCGACCTCGTCTCGGCCGACGGCATGGTCGAGCCCGCCGAGCAGAACGTGCCCATCATCGACCTCAAGGAGAACCAGCGACTGGAGGTCGAGGCCGTCGCGAAACTCGACCGCGGGAAGAGCCACGCCAAACATCAGGGCGGCGTGGCCGTGGGCTACCGGAACCTCCAGACCGTCGAGGTCGTCGGTGACCGCGACGAGTTCGCCGAGGAGGAGGCCCACATCATCCGCGGCGTCATCGAGGAGGACGGCGAACTCATCCCGACGGAGGCGTTCGACAACGACCTCCGCAACCGCTACCCGGACAAGGAGGTCGTCGTCCACGACGTCCCCAACGCGTTCGTCTTCCACGTGGAGACCGACGGCTCGATGAGCGTCGAGGAGCTCGTGCTCGAAGCGGTCGACTCGCTGTACGACCGCGCTGACGAACTCGAAGAAGCGGTCCAACTGTAACGCCAATGTCCCGAACCCCTTCCCCGCCGGTGATGACGCCGACCCCGCCGAGCCAGCGGACCGAAAGGGGTTTTAGTGGACGTACGAAACACGGTACTGCGAGCAGGGATAGCCAAGTCAGGTCAACGGCGCGGCGTTCAGGGCGCCGTCCCATAGGGGTCCGCAGGTTCGAATCCTGCTCCCTGCATTTCTCACCGAATTCAGAATCATGAGTCAGAAGACCAACCCGAGACTTCAGAGTCTCATCGCCGACTGCAAGGCCGCCGCACGGAGCGGGGCCGCGGTGTGGGGCGACGTCGCCGACCGGCTGGAGAAGCCGCGGCGGACGCACGCCGAGGTCAACCTCGGGCGTATCGAACGGTACGCCCGCGAGGAGGAGACCGTCATCGTCCCCGGCAAGGTCCTCGGCAGTGGCGCACTCCGCAAGGACGTGACCGTCGCCGCCGTCGACTTCTCCGGGACGGCCCGCACCAAGATCAGTCAGGTGGGTGAGGCCATCGAACTGGAACAGGCACTCGAACAGAACCCCGACGGCAACAACGTGCGGGTGATTCGATGAGCGTCGCCGAGTTCGAGGCGGACGTCGTCATCGACGCCCGGGACTGCATCCTCGGTCGCGTCGCGAGCGAGGTGTCCCAGCGGGCGATGAGCGGCGAGCGCGTCGCCGTCGTCAACGCCGAACAGGCCGTCATCACGGGCGACGAGGACGACATCATGTCCGTCTACCGCAAGCGCGTGGACGTCGGCTCGGACCGCGGGCCGTACTACCCCAAGCGCCCGGACCGCATCTTCAAGCGGGCCATCCGTGGGATGCTTCCCTACAAGAAGCCCCGCGGACGCGAGGCGTTCGAGAACGTCCGCACCTACGTCGGCAACCCCTACGACGACGTGGAGGCGGAGGTCCTCGAGGACACGTCGCTGGACCGGCTCTCGAACATCCGATTCGTCTCGCTTGGCGAGATCAGCGAACAGCTGGGGGCGAACGTCACATGGTAACCAACACGAGCGGAAAGAAGAAGACGGCAATCGCCCGCGCCACGGTCCGAGAGGGCACCGGTCGCGTGCGAATCAACGCACAGCCCGTCGAACTCGTCGAACCCGAGATGGCCCGCCTGAAGATGCTGGAGCCGTTCCGCATCGCACAGGAGGATCTCCGCGGCGACGTCGACGTCGAGGTCAACGTCAACGGGGGCGGCATCACCGGACAGGCCGACGCCGTCCGGACCGCCATCGCGCG
>CAYYSW010000187.1:0-5640 GCA_964474395.1 uncultured Halobacteriales archaeon | reverse complement strand
CGGATGGACCAGCCGAGGTCGACGTTGCCGTTGTCGCGGACGTTCTTGACCTGGACGAAGACGGTGTCGCCCGCCTCCCAGGTGAGGCTCTCCAGCCGGCGGTCCAGTTCGCTGCGGTGGAGGAGGCCGGTGACGTGGTCGCCGATGTCGATGAACACGCCGAAGTCGGCGTAGCCGTCGACGGACCCGCGGTAGAAGCGGCCGCTGGTCAGTTGGTCGGGACTCGTTCCTCGGAACTCGAAGACGACGTCCTCTTCGTGGCTCTGGCAGATGCGGCCGTCAGTCGACGTGCCGCAGATGATACAGCTACCCATTACCGGAAACTACCTTGCAGGGTTGAAACGGTTGTCGGAATCGCTTAGAACAGGGTGACGACCAGCGCCGTCGCGTTCGCGGCGGCCGTCCCGCCGGTGGCGTTCGAGACGGCCCACAGCACGTCCCCGTCGAGAAGCCGTGTTACGGCCGCGAGCCCGCGAAACCCGTAGCCGAAGACGAGCACACCCGGCAGGACCGTCGCCACAAGCGCCCGCGGAACGGAGAGGTCGTGGACCGTCGCGATGCCGACGACGAGGAGGACGAAGCCGTAGGCCGCGGCGAGCGCCTGCAGGAGGGGGACGGGCGCGCCCGAGAGCGCACACGGCGCGGTCGCGTATGCGACGGCCTGTACCGTCTGGCTCACGCCCGCCCGCTCGCCGACGACGCCCACCGCCGACAGGACGACGAGCAGTATCGTCTGGAGCGCCGCCGTCAGGTGGAGCGCCAGCGGCGCGGCGATGAGCGCCGCGACCAGCAGCGCGAACCCGAGACTCGCCGTCGGCCGGCCCGCGATGACCGGCACCTGCCCTGGATCGAGGAGGAACCGGACGGCGACGTGCGCGAGCGTCACGGTCACCGCGAACACCAGCCCCGGCGCCTGGTCGCCCGGCGCGACGCCGTTCCGGAAGAACCGCCGCGGGCGCACCATCACCTCCACCCACGCGCGCAGGAGGCCCGCCGGTCCCCGCTCGCGCCCGCCCGACGGCGTTTCGACCCACTGTGTCACGTCCGAACGGACTCGCGGACGGCGCAAAGGGGTTGCGGGACGCCCCGGGGCGTCAGTCGTCGGCGCCCTTGTTCTGCTGGGCCTCGACGGTCCGCGGGTCGGGTTCGATGCGTGCGTACTCGACGGCCCGGCGCCCGAGGACGTCCACGCGCTCGGCGAGGCGCTCGTCGGTCAGTTCGCCGTCGGCGAACTGGGAGTGCGCCCGCGGGATGGCCGCCTGGTGCGGGAGCACCCACGCGTTGAGCGCCCGGCAGACCAACCGCATGTGGTCGAGCGTCCCGCTGGGGAACGCCCCGCCCGCGACGGCCAGCAGGCCGACCGTGGTGTGCTCGAACTCGTCGAAGCCACAGTAGTCGAGGGCGTTCTTGAGCGGCGAAGAGAACGAACCGTGGTACACCGGCGACCCGAGCAACACCGAGTCGGCCTCCCGGACCCGCCGGGCGAGCTCGGTCGCGTCCGCCGGTTCCTCTACGTCGGGGTCGAACACCGGCAGGTCGAGGTCCCGGAGGTCGACGAGGTCCGTCTCCGCGCCGAGCGATTCCGCGCTCCGGAGCGCCCGTTCCAGCCCCAGCCGAGTGTAACTCGCGTCCCGGAGGCTCCCACAGACCGCAGCCACGCGAACGTCGTCCATGGGGGGTGTGACGACGGGGGCGACATAACCCCACCGCCGTCGCCCCGGCCTACGACCGGCCGGCCAGCAGCGCGCCGAGGGCGAAGCCCACCCCGAGGGCCGTCCCGAAGACGAGCACCTGCTGGATGGACAGGCCGACGAGCGATCCGACGACCGCGACGCCGAGGAGCGCGCCCACGAACCCCACCACCGCGCGCCCGAGGTTGTCGGTCTTCACGTCCTTCCGGTCACCGCGCCCGCACCGTTACGCTTCCGAAGTTCGCGAACCGGACCTCCACGGCTTCGTCTACGACCTCCAGGTGGTCTACGGCGGGGAGCGCGGCCGCGCCTACCCCGTCAACGCCGGCGGCGAGACGGACCCCGCGGACTCCGGGCGACGGTCCGGACGGCTACGAGGGGTCCGTCGCCAGCCGCCTCGACTGGGCCCGGCTCACCGCCGGAGGCGGGCGACGGCGTCGTCGCCCGCACCCGTGACCTCCACGAGGCCGTCCGATTCGAGGTCCGCGAGCAGGTCCCGGAGCCACTCCCGGCCGTACTCGCCGCCGGGTGCGTAGTCCACCCGGACCCGGTGGCCGAGCGTGTCCAGTTCGAGTTCGTCGCCCTCGCGGAGGGCGCCGACGACCCGCCCGCGCATCTGTCGCCTGCTCCCCTCGAACCTCGGCTGTGTGGGCACGTCGGGCGCGGTGAAGTCGCCGGTGCCGTAGGCGTGACACCACTCGCGCCACGGGCAGTCGGCCTCATCACAGCGCGGGGCCTTCCCGCAGGCGACCCCGCCCAGTTCCATTATCGCGTTGTTCCAGACGCGTGACTCGCCCTCGGGCATGAGGTCGTTCGCCCACGCCTCGAAGGCCGCGTCGTCGTCGGGGACGGCGAACGCGCGGTGGAGGACCCGCTTGACGTTCGTGTCCACCACGGCGTTCCCGTTGTCGAACGCGAAGGAGGCGACGGCGTTGGCGGTGTAGGGGCCGACGCCGTGGAGCTCCTGGAGCCCGTCGGGCGTCTCGGGGAACCCGCCGCGGTCGACCACCTGTCCGGCGGCGGTGTGGAGGTACTTCGCGCGGTTGTTGTAGCCGAGCGAGTGGTCGGTCCAGAACCCCACGACGTCGCTCCGGTCGGCCGCCGCGAGGTCCTCGACGGTCGGCCACGTCTCGACGAACTCACGGTAGGCCTCCTCGACGCGACTCAACTGCGTCTGCTGGCTCATCACCTCGGAGACGAGGACCCGGTAGGGGTCGTCGGTCTCGCGCCACGGGAACGAGCGGTGGCCGGCCTCGTACCACTCGACCAGCGCGGTCCGCACCGCCTCGCGATCCACGTCGGCGTCCGCGTCCGCCTCCGTCGGGAGGGCGTCGGTCATTGGCGTCGGTAGCGCCGACGCGCGCTTAGGCGTGCTGTTTCCGGACCCCGCCACGCGGCCGATAACCCGATAGTACTACCGGCCGATGACGCTATGGCCCCGGCCCCCGACTGCCCGGACATGGCGTTCACCGACGAGTTGCGCGAGGCCGCCGACCCCATCTGGGGGGCGACGATGGACCACCCGATGGTCGCGGGCATCGGAGATGGCACCCTCGACGAGGACCGCTTCCGCGAGTGGGTCAGACAGGACTACGTCTACCTCGTGGAGTACTCGCGGGTGTTCGGCCTCGGGGCTGCACAGGCCCCGGACCTCGCCCGCCTGCGGACGTTCGCGGACCTCCTCCACGAGACGGTCGAGACGGAGATGGACCTCCACCGCGAGTACGCCGCCGAGTTCGACATCAGCGAGGCGGACCTCGAGGCCACCGAGCCGAGTCCGACCACGCGGGGGTACACGGACTTCCTCGTGCGCGCGGGCCACGAGGGGTTCGGCGAGACTGTCGCGGCCATCCTCCCGTGCATGTGGGGGTTCCACGAGACGGGCCGCCGCCTCGACGAGCAGGGGCGACCCGACCACGACCTGTACGCCCAGTGGATAGCCACCTACGCCTCGGAGGAGTTCGCGGAGCTCGCGGCGTGGTGTCGCGACCTGATGGACGAGGTGGCCGACGGCGCGGGACCGGAGCGCCGCGAGCGCCTGAAGGACCTGTTCGTCACCTCCTCGCGCTACGAGTACCGGTTCTGGGACGCCGCCTACCGCGGCGAGGAGTGGTCCGTATGACCGCCTTGGCCGGAGGCGACGGGCGGTTCACCGACTCCCTCCGCGAACACGCCGAACCGGCATGGACCGACGCCACCGAACACCGATTCACGGAGGAACTCCTCGCCGGCACCGTCGACGACGCCGTCTTCCGGCGGTATCTCGTGCAGGACTACGCGTTCGTCCGGACGCTCGCGAGCGTCGTCGGCTACGCGGCGGGACAGGCCCCGACCGTCGAGGCGAAGGCGGAGCTCGCCGCCTTCCTCGGGAACGTCGCCACCGACGAGGACGACTACTTCCGGCGCTCGTTCGACGCGCTGGACGTCCCCGAGACCGACCGCGAGGACCCGGCCGTTGCCCCCGTGACCGCCCGATTCGACGATTTGCTCCTCCGGGCGGCCCACGAGGGCGGCTACGCCGAGACGCTCGCCGTCCTCGTCCCGGCCGAGTGGGTGTACCTGTCGTGGGCCTCGCGGTGTGAGACACCCCCCGACCGGTTCTACCTCGCGGAGTGGGTGGAGCTCCATCGCGGCCCGGGCTTCGAGGGCGTCGTGGAGTTCCTCCGGGGTGAACTCGACGCCGCCGGGACGGACCTCTCGCCGGGCCGCGAGCGGACCGTCCGTGACCTGTTCCGCCGGACCGTCGAGTACGAGGTGGCCTTCTTCGACGCCGCCTACGCGGACGACGCGGGGGAGTAGCGGGAACGAAACCCGTTTCCGCCCCGCGGGGCACGTGCAGGTATGAGTCTCGACGACCTCTCGACGGACGTACAGGACGCCTACGGCGACCTCGACGGGGACCTCCCGGTCGACCTCGACCGCGAGACGCGCAACGAACTCGCCTTCCTCACGACCGTCCTCGGGGACGACGCCGACGACATCCTCGCCCGTGCGCTCCACCAGTTCTTCCAGGGCGCCGTCGAGACGGGCCGCCTCGACTTCCACCTCCGGCGCGGCTACGACGTCACCTACGACGAGTACCTCTCGGGGATGACCTACGAGCAGATGACCGGCCAGCCCGACCCGCCGGACAACGACGGCCGACGCTACCAGTTCTGACCCACCTTCTCTCCACCCGCCGGGGCCGCTCTGCGACCCCGACAGCGTAAAAGCTGGGCCGAAAGCTCCGACCACCGACTCGGTCCTCGCTTCGCTTGCTCCCTCGACGGTTCAATCACCCCGCTTGCTCCGCTTACTCGCGGCAGGGCGAGACTGACCGACCCTCGGCGGGCTCGGGGCAGTACACGGGCGGCGAGGGGAACGCGGATGCCGCCTGGGTCCCTGCCCTCCGCATGGACTCGCTCCCGCCGGTCGGCCTCGGGACGATGGGCATCGACGACCCCGGAACGGTCGCCGAGGCGGTCGACCGTGGCTACCGCCACCTCGACACCGCACAGATATACGACAACGAGAGGGTGGTCGGCGAGGGTATCGCCCGCGCGGACCGCCCCCGGTCGGAGCTGTTCGTCGCGACCAAACTCTGGGTGGACCAGCTGGGCGCCGACCGCGTCGAGAGGAGCACCCGCGAGAGCCTCGACAGGCTCGGGCTGGACGCCGTGGACCTGCTGTACGTCCACCGCCCACGCGGGGAGTACGACCCGGAGACGACCCTGCCAGCGCTCGCCGCGTGCCGCGACGACGGCCTGATGCGGCACGTCGGCCTGAGCAACTTCAGCCTCGCGGGGGTGGAGACGGCGATGGAGGTGCTCGACGGAGCGCCGTTCGCCCACCAGGTGGAGTTCCACCCCCTCTTCCGGCAGGACGAACTGCTCGACCACGCCCGCGAGCACGGCTACACGCTGGTCGCCTACTCGCCGCTGGCCGGCGGGCGGGTGTTCGACCTGCCGGA
>CAYYSW010000186.1:0-5659 GCA_964474395.1 uncultured Halobacteriales archaeon | reverse complement strand
TGTCTCCGGGTTCCTCGTCGCCGTCGTCGTCCTCACCGTCGCCCTCGCTCTCGCCGTTCGGCCCCGGTGCCGGCGAGATGCCGGACGTCCCCGGGCTCCGGACGGAGATGGGGGAGCCGCCCTTCGAGTGCATCTGTGACCGCCCGGAGGCCTCCTCGACCCGGCGCATATCGGTGCCGTCGGGGAACTGGAGGCCGTACTCGGCGGCCGTCTCGAAGGAGGCCAGCGCGGCCCGGATGTGGACACCGAGGAGTTCGGTCTCGCCGACCGTCACCGCGATGTCGGCGTTGATGACCACGCCCTTGTCCAGCAGCATCTCGACCACGTCCGCGAGGCTGTCGCCCTCGCGGGTCGGGCCGGCGGTCCGGGTCGGTCGTTCGGAGTCCTCGTTACTCATCGTCGTCACCGTCCTCCGTCGCGTCCGCGTCCTCGAAGCGGTCGCCGTAGATGCGCTCGCGGTTCGGCGCGGTGGAGTAGCGCGTCTCGCGGGGCACCGTCGAGTAGCGCGTCCCGCGTCCGACGCTCGGCCCGGACGGCGCGGAGGCGAGCGTCGAGTACGCGGTCGGGTTCCGAGAGTCGGGCTGAGTCGCCCGCCCGGTTCGCTCCTGGTTCTCCTCCCGGAGGGTCTTCAGTCGGTCGTGGGTCTCTAGCAGTCCCTTCCGGAACTCGTCGACGGCGTCCCGCAGCCCCGACTGGATGGCCGCCTGGAACGCCTCGCTGTTGGTGTCCTCGGGAAGGCTCGCGAGGGTGCCGTCCCCGTCGTCGCCGTCCATCATCCCCTCGCCGGCGTCGTCCATCGCGTCGGCGAACGACGACTGGAGACGGGCGAGCCGGCTCTCGTCCTCCCCGACGTCGTCGCCGAGCGCCTCCTCCAGTGCGGTCTCGAACTCGCCCTTGTTGCGCCAGAACTCCCGGACGTCGACGTTCGACCAGAGCTCCCCCAGCTCCACGAGGTCGAGGAGCTCCCGTGACTCGACGGCGTCCCCGACGTCACCGCTCGCGACGGCATCGGGAAGCTCGCTTACGTCCACCACGTCGGGCAGCTCCTCGAGGTTGAGGGCCTCCGGGAGCTCCGAGAGGTCGACGGTCTCCAGCAGCTCCTCGGCCTCGATGGCGACCTGTTCGAGGTCGTCCAGCGCCGCCTCCGCCTCCTCGACGGACTCGTCGAGGACCACCGCCCGGAGGAAGGTGAGGACGTCCCCCTCCGCGCGTTCGAGGAGCGTCCCGAGGTCCTGTTCCTGTCCGTTCTCGCCGTCGGTATCGTCGCTCATGTTATCGTTTGATCTCCACCCGTCCGCTCAGTTGTTCGCGGGCCCGTTCCGCCACGTCGAGTTGTGCCTCCAGCTCCGCCCGGCGCTGCTCGTACTCCGCCTCGGACAGCTCGCCGAGTTCGTACAGGAGCCGGTTCTCCTTTATCTCGTCGTGGATGGCCCCCGTGTCGTACATCTCTTCGATAGCCATCGAGTGGATGACGTTCAGCACCGACATCAGCGGCCGGACGAAGAGATCGTCGACGAGGAACATCAGCGCTTGGCCCCGATCTCGATGTCGACGAAGTTGTACGGCGCCCACGGGCCCGTGTACTGTATCTTCAGGACGTCGCCGTACTCGTCGTCGATGGCGCCCACGGCGTCGTCGAAGGCGTCCCGGTCGTCCCGGTCGACGAGATACGAGCGGTTGAACACGAGGCGGTCGCTGAACAGGTCGTTCTCGGACTCCTCCTCGCTGGCCGCGCGCAGTCGCTCGGCGGCGAACTCGACGATGGCAGTCCGGTCGAGTTCGGCGTCCTCCTCGGCGACGAGTTTGACGCCCATCTCGACGGAGCCGTCTATCTCGCGCAGGGCCTTCGTGAACGCCCGGCGGCCGCCCCGGAGGACGGACTTCAGCGACCGCCCGTTCTTGAACGTCATCCCGAAGCGCATCGGCACGACGGTGTGGCCCTCCCCGAGGACCGCCTGCAACACGTCGTCGTGAGCGCGGGTGTTCTCGTCGCTCCGCTCGGGGTCCATCTCGTCGATGTCGCTGACGACGGCCGCCAGCGGCCCGTGGCTCACGGTGTACACCCGGTCTGCGCCCTCGACGCCGTCGACGGCGAGGTCGAGGTCCCCGTCGTCCTCGATCACCCCGTAACTGTAGAGATGTGATTCGCTCATGGACGAGTGCTGGTTACTGGGGTGTCGTTGTCGGTACCGAGGTAAGTAACCGGCGGCTTCGTGGGCAAGCCCGAAACGTCGGCGAGATGGGACTCTACGGCTATCTAATACGAAATACAGGGGTCGGTCCGGTCCTGAGCGGCAGGCTGCACAGGCAGCCAGTACTGTCATATAGGGTCTCCACGATTGGGGGAATGATGGCACAGCAGACACCGGGGACAGCGAGTTTGGCCGAAGTGCTCGACCGTATCCTCGACAAGGGGATCGTCATCGACATCTGGGCACGGGTGTCGGTCGTCGGTATCGAGATCCTGACCGTGGAGGCGCGCGTCGTGGCGGCGTCCGTCGACACGTTCATCCACTACGCGGAACAGATAGCGAAGATAGAACAAGCGAGCCAGTCCGGGGAACTGGAGGACCTCCAGAGCCTCGAGACTGGCACGCAGGCGATTCCGCCCCGCGCGGAGTCGATCGAACACTCGGCACAATGAGCCACCCGCGGGCGGCCTGAGCGATGGCCGACGACCCGGAGCAGTGTCGGGCGCTGACGGAGGGCGGCGAGCGGTGCTCCCGTCCCGCCCGCGAGAACGGCTTCTGTCACCAACACGATGAGAGCGATCCGACCGTCGACGACGAACCCGCCGAGGACGAATCGGCGGACGAGGGCTCCGAGAGCGACGAGTCCGCGGCGGGAGACGCGACGTCCGGGGAGCAGTCGGCCGACGCCGATTCCGGGTCCGCACCCACCGACGAGGAGGACGCCGGCGGGGAGCGCGACGAGGCGGAAACCGACAACCCCACGGACGAGGAGCGCGAGAACGGAGACGACATGAGCGACGACACCGACGACGACGGCGGCGAATCGGGGACCGGGTCCGAGTCCGACGGCGAGGTCGGGCTCATCGACGTCCGTGACACGGTCCGTGCGAACGCCACCGCGCTCATCGGCCACCCGCTCGACGCCGTCGTGGCCATCGCGCAGGACGGCGACGAGGGCTGGCGCGCCGTCGTTGAGGTGGTCGAACGCTCCTCGGTCCCCGACACCGAGGACATCCTCGGACGCTACGAGGTGTTCCTGAACGAGAGCGGGGACTTCCGGAGCTACGGCCGACTGGACCGCTACCGGCGGGCCGACACCGACGTCGAGGCCGTCTAACCCCGCCAGTCGACCAGTTCCTCGAAGCGCACCCAGGCGCGGCGTTCGCGCGCCCCGCCGCATTTCTCGACGACCTCCCCGAAGTAGCGGATGCGCTCGCGCAGCTCCCCGGTGTCGTAGGCGGGGACGTCGAGCCGGGAGGCAGCGACCGTCGCCTCCACGACCGCCCCGTGTGCCCGGTTCGTCACGGGGACGACCCGGCGTTCGACGCCCGCCTCCACCGGCGAGAGCGCCCACTCCTCCCAGCGCGTGCCGCCGTCCTCGCCAGAGCCAAGCGACTCGACGGTGACGTGGACCCACGCGTCGGCGCTGTCGAGCACCGGCGCGTCCGCCTCGCGGACCGAGCAAGCCGCCTCCACGAAGTCCACGGGGTCGCGCGTGAACTGGACGTACGCCTCCCCCCGCTCGGTGAAGTTGCGCCACGTGCGGGTGCGCCCCCACGTGCGCGCCGTGACGCGTTCGTCGTCCCCGCGGGCCGGCGCGTGGAGTCCCAGCGCCGCCACGTTCCAGCGGTCGTTCGGCCCGAGGGTCGTCACCACCGACTCCGCGACGCCGCCGAACGCGACCGGCCACCCCGGGAGCGCGTCCGCGTCGGGGGCCGTCTCGCGCTCGTCCGCACCCGTCATACCGCAAGTCCCCGTTCGAGGGCGACGTACAGCGCCGCCGCGGTGATGTCGGCGGTCGTCCCGGGGTTGATTCCCTCCGCGACGAACGCCTCGGCCAGTTCCTCGGGGTCGGTCTCACCGGCCAGCGCCGTCCGCGCCCGTTCGGTCGCGTCCCTCGCCGTCTCGGCGTCGGCCCCCTTCTCGATGAACGTGTCCGGCCGGTCGGCGAGCAACCGGAGGAAAGCCCGCGCCGCCCGGTCGGAGACCGGGCCGTCGTCGTCGAGAACCCACCTCGCCGCCTCGAACGTACGGGGGAACCCCTCGACCCACTCCTCGGCGACGCCGTCGACCCCGCTGCTCTCGCGCATGAGGTCGAACAGTGTCAGCTCCCGGTCCCGGAGGGCGGGGATGGCGTCGCTGCCCCGGCGGACGTCGAGGGCCGCGAGCTCCCCCGGCGGGTCGCCCACCGCGACGTCCACGTGCTCGAAGCCGCGGTAGAACTCGCAGGCGTCGGCGACCGTCGTCGAGCGGACGACCCGTTCGGCACCCTCTGGGTCGAGACACCCCCGACTCGCGGCGCGGACGAGGGGGACGAGCAGCAACAACGCGCCGAACTGCGTGTTGCCGGCCGTCTGGTCGGCCATCCCGAACACGCCGCGCTCGAAGGCGAGGCCGAGGGGTGCGTCGCCCGCGGCGAGCCGGAGGCCCCGACCGCTGCCGACCGCGCCGGCCATGAAGTGCTCGAAGCGCAGGTCGTCGTGGTCGCGCCGTCGGTCGACGTTCCCCGGTTTCGGCGTGCCGGTCACTTCGAGTAGGAGGGCGAGTTCGGCGTGTTCGGCGTGGCTCCGGCGGCTCATCGCCCCGCCCTCGGCCCCTCCACCCCGGCGGCCCCGCCCTCGCCGTTCCCGTCACCCCCCGCGAACCACTCCTCGACCGCCTCGCGGACCCGCGCGAGGACGACGGGGTCGTCGCTCGGCCGGCCGACGCTCACCGCGTCCGCCCCGTGGCGCAGGTACTCGTGGGCGGTCGCCCGGTCCCGGACGCCGTAGTTGGCGACGAGGAACCCGCCGCACGCGTCGGCGACGTCCCCGACGACGGGTTCGGAGTCCCTCGCGTCGACGTGGAGGACGCTCGCGCCCGCGTCGTCCAGCCCGCGGGCGAGGGCCGGCAGGTCCACGCCCTCGACCTCGGCGCGGACCTTCACGCTCACCGTCGCCCCCGCCTCCCGCGCCGCGGCGACCTGTTCGCGCAGCCGGTCCGTGTCGCGGAGGAGGGTCTCGCCCGCGCCCGCCGCGCACATCTCGTCCTGTCGGCAGTGGGCGTTCACCTCGAGGTGGGCGTCGTGGTCGTCACAGACGCGGGCGACGTCGCGGAGGGGCGCGAGCGTCGTCGTGCGGACGTTCACCCCGAGGGTCATCGGGAGGTCGTCGGCCGCGGTCAGTTGCGCGTCGACGAACGCGACGGGGTCCTCGGGGAGGAACTCCTCGCGGTCGCGGGCGACGAGTTCGCGGGCGGCCTCGCGGGTCGGCCCGTCGAGGGAGACGCCGCCGAGGAACGCACAGCCGGCGTGGTCGCTCGCGGCGCGCGCCCACGCGGCGTCGGCAGCCCCGGAGAGGCTGGCGAGGGCGACCCGCGGCGCGAAGTCGACGGCGCTCATCGCGCGACGACCTCCAGCGCGCCCGCGACGGCCCGCGCGACGCGCTCGGCGTCCTCCTCGGTGTCGAGCGTCGTGTCCGTCCGGACGA
>CAYYSW010000185.1:0-5715 GCA_964474395.1 uncultured Halobacteriales archaeon | reverse complement strand
GCCGACGCTCGCCTCGATGTGCTTGTTCATCTCGCGGGCGAAGCGCTCGCGGTGTTCCTGCGTCGGGGAGTAGACGTTCACCGTCTCGAAGTCCCGGACGGTCATCGTCGCGCGCAGTTGCCCGCGGGCCTGCGCGCCGCTCCCGATAACCGAGAGCGTCGTCGCGTCCTCGCGGGCGAGCGCGTCCACCCCGACGGCACCCGTCGCGCCCGTCTTGAAGGGGTTCATGCTCGCGCCGTCGAGCAGCGCCAGCGGGTCGCCCGAGTTCGCGTCGAACAGCGGCGTCATGAAGTGGACGTCGCCGCCGTCGAACCCGGCGGCGTAGGTGTACCCGCCCATCGCGCCCGTCTCGGGCAGGATGGCGAGATAGCCCGTGAGCATCCCCGCGGGGTCCTCGCTGACGAGTTTCGTCCGGGGTTCGGCGGGTCCCTGCTGGCGGTAGCCCTCGCGGACGGCGTCGACGTACTCGGCCGGCTCTGCCAGTCCGGCGAGTTCCTCGCTCGTGAGAAACAGTGTGTCGGTCATCGACTGCGAGTTGGACGGCCGCGGCTTATGGTTTGGGAAGCCCGCAGATGCTCGGCGGCGAGCGGGACCGAGCGAACGGAGACGAACGCGAAAGAGAGAGAGAGAGAGAAGCGGTGACTGCGACGGGGGTTCGTTCAGTCGGCGTTGACGGGGGACCGTTCGCGGACGGGTTCGTCGGTCGGCGAGCGGACGAACAGCGCGTGGCCGACGAGGACGACGGCGACGGTCGCGGCCAGCGGGACGGCGGTGGTGACGCTGACCCCGGCGAGGACGAGGCTCCCCGAGATGCCTGCGAGCGCGAGCGGGATGAGACCTAGAACGATGTCGTAGTACCCAGTCATAGTATATCATTACAGATGGTGAACTCGAACATAAATCTTCCGGTTTAGCGACCGATAAGTTCGGCAGTACCGAATCTGTACCGGTCCAGTAACAACTCCATCCAATCTCCATAACTTATGAAGTGGTTATTTGAGAAAACCGCATGACTGCGACGGGTTGCTGGAGCATTGTTATAGCTGTCGCTCGGCTCATTTATCGATACGGGCCCAACCGACGGCTTCAAACGGTTCGTATCCGAGGTGCAGCCGTGAACGACAACGACCGGGCGATAACCGGGCTGGTCATGCTGGCGCACTCGCTCGTCCACACCTACGAGTTCGCCTTCCCGGTGTTCGTCCCCCTCTGGCTCTCGCAGTTCGGCGCGACGGAGGCCGCCGTCGGCCTCGCGCTGACGGTGGGGTTCTCGCTGTTCGGTCTCGGGTCGCTCCCGGCCGGTATCCTCGCCGACCGCCGCGGGTCGAAGGCGCTCATCGTCGCCTGCCTCGTCGGGATGGGCGGTTCGTTCCTCCTGTTGAGTCTCGCACCCGCGTCGTCGCCCTGGAACCTCGCCGTGGTGACGCTCGCGCTCGTGGTGTGGGGCGCCTCGGCGAGCGTCTACCACCCCGCGGGCCTCTCGCTCATCACGCGCGGCGTCGAGGAACGCGGGAGCGCCTTCGCCTACCACGGCACCGCGGGCAACATCGGCACCGCGATGGGCCCCCTGCTTACGACGATCCTCCTGTTCGCGCTGACCGACGACTGGCGACTCGTCGCCGCCCTGCTCGCGCTCCCCGCGCTGGTCGGCGTCCTGCTGGCGGTGCGCATCGACGTCAACGAGGCGGCCGCCGTCGCGGCCGACGGCGGCGAGGACGGCGGGAGCAAGGCCAGTCCCGGCATCGACTCCCTCGGGGAGTTCCTCTCGGTCTCGCGGACGCTCTTCGCCGGCGCGTTCCTCGTCGTCTTCGCCGTCGTGATGCTTTCGGGGCTGTACTACCGCGGCGTGCTCACCTTCCTGCCCGCGCTGTTCGAGGGCTTCGAGGCCATCCAGCCCGTCGAAGTGTTCGGGCGCACCTTCGAACCGGGCAACTACGTCTACACCGGCCTGCTGGCGACGGGCGTCCTCGGACAGTACGCCGGCGGGAAGCTCACCGATCGCATCCCCGTCGAACTCGGCCTCGCGCTCGGCTACGGCGGGCTCGGGGTTATCGCGCTGGTCTACCTCCCCGCGGCGGACGCCGGCCTTCTGCCGTTGCTCGTCCTGAGTGCCTTCCTCGGGTTCTTCCTGTTCGTCGTCCAGCCGTTCTACCAGGCCACCGTCGCCGAGTACACGCCCCCCTCGGCGCGCGGCCTCTCCTACGGCTTCACCTATCTCGGCGTCTTCGGCGTGGGGGCGCTCGGCGCGACGGTGGCGGGCGTCGCCCTCACCGCGTTCTCCCAGCCGACCCTGTTCGCCGTCCTCGCCGTCTTCGGGCTCGTCGCGGGCGGCCTCGGCGGCCTCCTGTTCATCCGCGCACGCTGACGGCCACACGCCACGGCACCAGCAGGACGATACCCACGACGATGGAGACGACGACGAACGCGACGGCGAACCCGCCGTGGAACAGGGCCGTCGACCGCAGGAACTGGCCGACGAGCGCCGCTCCCGTCCACGCGCCCGCAGTCAGGAGCGCGGCTCGGAGCGGGTTCTCGCGCACGCGGCGACCGTACATCCCAGCCAGCGGCGCGACCAGCACCCACCCGATGTAGAACGGTATCGCGGTGTCGAGGACGCGCAGCGGCCGTTCGAACACCGAGATGTTATGGGAGAACTCGCCGGCGACGACGAAGGCGGCTATCAGCAGTACGTCGCCAAGCGCGAGCGCCAGCGTCGCCGTCGACCGGTCGATACGGCCCCCCGGCGTGGCCGTGGAGGTGCTCATGGTCCCGTGTCGGGGCGGGGCGGACTTGACTGCCCCGGAGTCGGCTCCGGCCCCGCCTCCGCCCCTCAGACTACATGGTTCGCGCGCGATGAAGCTACCACGATGCGGTTCGCATTGCTCGGCTGGCCCGACGACGGCGTGACGCTGCGGCTCGACCACGAGCGCTTCGCCTACGCCGGCAAGTTCGTCATGTCCTCGACGGGGAAGGCCGTCGCCGTCGAGGGCGAGACCACCCCTGAGTTCCTGGCGGCCAGCGAGGGGTACGCCGAGGGGGTCCTCGCCGCCGTCGCGTTCAACGAGGACCGCACCGACCCCGACACCGTGTGGCTCCGGTACGTCACCGTCCGGGCCGACCGGCGCGGCGAGGGCATCGGGTCCCGCCTCGTCGCCTTCGTCACCCGACGGGCACACGAGACGGGCTACGAGCGCGTCCGCATCGCCGTCAACAACCCCTACTCCTTCGAGGCGCTCTCGAAGGCGGGGTTCGGCTTCACGGGCCGGGAGACGGGCATCGCCGAACTCGTCATGGAACACCCGAGCGACAGGGGGCGATACCGGGACGGCCTCGACCGGTTCGCCGAGCGGGACCTGACCCCCGAGGAGGAACGGTTCGTCGCCGAGCGACGCGCCCGCGGCCCGCCGTCCACGCCCGGTTCGGACGGCCCGGGGGACGGCGACGACCCGCCCGACCGCGACCGGCCGGACAGTTAAGCCCCCGCCGCGTCAGCCCCTCCCATGCGCGCGGCAGTCCTGACGGAGTACGGCGAACCGCTCTCGGTCGAGTCGGTCCCCGACCCCGACCCCGACCCGGAGGGGGTCGTCGTCGAAGTGGAGGCCTGTGGCATCTGCCGCAGTGACTGGCACGCCTGGCAGGGCCACGGCGAGTGGGCCGACGACCGGGTGCCGCTCGGACAGATCCTCGGCCACGAACCCGCCGGACGTGTCGTCGAGACGGGCGAGCGCGTCGGGACCCTGCGCGACGGCGATCGGGTGGTCGTCCCGTTCAACCTCGGCGACGGGGTCTGCCCGCAGTGTCGCAACGGCCACGGCAACGTCTGTGCGGACGGCGACGCCCTCGGCTTCGAGCCGAGCGTCCCCGGCGCGTTCGCCGAGCGGGTCCACGTCCCGAACGCCGACTTCAACGTGACGCGCCTCCCCGATGACGTCCCCACGCGGGCGGCCGCCGCGCTCGGCTGTCGGTACGTCACCGCGTTCCACGCGCTCTCCCACCGGGCGCGCGTGGCAGGCGGGGACTGGGTCGCCGTCCACAGCTGTGGGGGACTGGGCCTCGCCGCCGTCCAGATAGCGAGCGCCCTCGGCGCGAGCGTCGTCGCGGTCGACATCCGCGAGGGGCCACTGGAGATGGCCGCGGACCTCGGGGCGAGAGCGACGGTCCGTGCGGAGGAGGGGACGGACGTGCCCGGCGGGATCGAGGCGGTCACCGACGGCGGCGCGCACGTCTCGATGGACGCCCTCGGGCGGGCGGAGACGTGTCGCAACAGCGTCGAGTGCCTCCGGACGCGCGGGACGCACCTGCAGGTCGGCCTGACGACGGACGCCGAACGCGGCGAGGTGTCGCTGCCGACCGATTCGATGACCCGCTGGGACGTCTCCTTTCTCGGGTCCCGGGGGATGCCGCCCTCGCGCTACGACGAGCTCCTGCGGATGATGGCCGCCGGGGTGCTCGACCCCGCCGCGCTCGTCACCCGCGAAGTCGGCCTCGATGACGTCTCCGACCGCCTCGCGGCGATGTCGGACTACGGGACGCGGGGCGTCGAGGTCGTCACCGAGTTCCGGGGGTGAACCGGCGGGCTTTCGGCGCCTCCGCTCGGACCCCGGCCCATGAACCACGCGTGGGTCACGCTCGTCGTCGCGGGGCTGTTCGAGGTGGGGTGGGCGCTCGGCCTCGGCTACTCCGAGGGCTTCACGAAGTTCTGGCCGAGCGTCGGCACCGTCGTCGCCCTCGTCGTGAGCATGGCGCTACTGGCACAGGCGACCCGGTCGCTCCCCGTCGGCACCGCCTACGCCGTCTGGACGGGCATCGGCGCCGTCGGCACCGCGGCGGGCGGTATCGTCCTCTTCGGCGAACCCCGGAGCGTGGCGCGGCTCGGCTGTATCCTGCTGGTCGTCGCGGGCATCGTCGGCCTGAAACTGACGGCTTGAGTCGTCCGCGGGGTAGTCGAGGGTCGGGAGGTTCAAGCGACGCCGCTCGCTACTACGGGTAATGGGAAACGCAGACCTCAGGCAGCTCGCGGTCATCCGTGAGGTGGGATTCGACGGCCTCTCGGGGACCGTCGCCGTGGACGCGCACAACTGGCTCTATCGCTATCTCACGACCACCGTGCGCTTCACGTCGAGTCACAAGTACACCCACGACGGCGAGGAGGTGGCGAACCTCATCGGGGTGGTCCAGGGGCTCCCGAAGTTCTTCGAGCACGACCTCTCGCCCGTGTTCGTCTTCGACGGCGGCGTCACCGAACTGAAGGACGCGGAGGTGAGCGACCGGCAGGCCCAGCGCGAACGCTACGAGGAACAACTGGAGGAGGCCCGCGAGGGGGGCGACGCCGCCGAGATAGCGACGCTCGAATCGCGCACCCAGCGCCTCACTCCCACTATCCTCGAGACGACCCGCGAACTCCTCTCTCTCCTCGACGTTCCCGTCATCGAGGCGCCAGCCGAGGGGGAGGCACAGGCGGCCTACATGGCCCGGAAGGGGGCGGTCGACTACGTCGGCAGCGAGGACTACGACACCCTCCTGCTGGGTGCGCCGCTGACCCTCCGACAGTTGACGAGCAAGGGCGACCCCGAGCTGATGGACTTCGAGGCAACCCTGGAGGAACACGACCTGACGTGGGAGCAACTGGTGGACGTCGGCATCCTCTGTGGCACCGACTTCAACGAGGGACTCTCCGGCGTCGGCCCGAAGACGGCCGTGAAACTCGTCCACGAA
>CAYYSW010000184.1:0-5735 GCA_964474395.1 uncultured Halobacteriales archaeon | reverse complement strand
ACTCGCCGGTGCCGTGGACGTTGTCGAACAGGCGCTTCATCGGCGTGTCGTTGACCGCGAAGACGGGGTAGTCCAGCGCGCCGTCGGCGTCCATCGCGCGCAGGCGGTGGACGCCGGTGGTGGTCTCCTCACAGCCACCGATGATGCCGTCGATGAGGTCCTCGTGGCGCTCGTGGATGCGCAGGACGAGGTCGCCGCCGTCGTCGACCGTGACGGTCGGCTCGTGGGCGATGACGGCCTCGATGGCCTCGTAGTACTCCTCGTCGTCGACGCCGCGCTTGGCGTAGGAGGTGACGTTCTCGTGGGAATCGAGCGCGGCGCTCACGTCGTCGTGCGTCGAGAGGGGGTTACAGCCGGTGATAGCGACCTCCGCGCCGCCGTCGGCGATGGTCTCGGCGAGGTTGGCGGTCTTCGCCTCGACGTGCATCGCCATGGCGACGCGCTGGCCCTCGAAGGGTTTGTGCTCCTCGAACTCCTCGCGGAGGGCCGTCAGGATGGGCATGTGCTGGCGCGCCCAGTCCATCTTGCGGCGGCCCTCCTCGCGAGCGCCCTCGACGTCGTCGAGTTGCTCGCTGATTGGGGGGTACGTCATGCCTGCACCGAGGCCCACGCGGGGCAAAACCCTACCGGGTCACAGCGGCGGGGAGAAGGCGGTGCCTACCCGTCGGTCGTCGTTCGGTCGTCCTCGTCGTCCTCGTCGTCCTCGTCGTCTTCGTCGTCTTCATCACGCTCGTCTTCGCCGTCGCTCCCCTCGTCGTCGTCACCGCGGTCATCACCGCCGTTCCGCTCTGGCCCCCTGTCCTCCGGCGGTCCACGGCGCTCCTCGTCGTCCTCGGCGTTCCCGTTCGCACCCCGGTCGGCGGGCGGGCCGCGCCGCTCGTCTTCGTCGTCGCTCTCGTCGTTCCGTTCGTTCTCGTCGTTCTCCTCGACGTCCTCGCTCTCCTCGCCCTCGTCGTCACCGCGGTCGGCGGGCGGGCCCGCGTGCTCGGGTCGGTGGTCGGCGCCGGGGTTGTTGGCGCGGACGAACGCCGAGACGAGTTGCCCGAGCGAGGTGTCGTCGTTGACCTCCTCACCGGCCAAGAGATTCTGGACGAACAACGACACGTCCCGGCCGAACGCCTCGTTCGTGGTCTCCGTCTTTGCCTCCTCGATGGCGGCAGAGAGCGTCACCGTCTCGGTGGCGTTCTCGCCGTCGGCGCTCGCCGTCAGCTCCACGGTGACGTTCGATTCGGGCGTGGGGAGCGCGACGGTCCCGTTCACGTCCGTCTCGTGGGTCCCCTCGCCGGCGTAGGTGGTGTTGTTCCCGTCCAGCGTGCTCACGACCACGGTAGCGTTCGTCGCCGTGCTCCCATTGTCGGTGACGGCGACGGTGACGTTCCCGTCCTGCGTGACGGCGAGCGCGAGGCCCTGCCCATCGTCGACCGCAGCGTCGTCCGTCGTCGCGCCCGCCCCGAGGGCGAACGCGCTTGCGACGGGCGACAGGCCCAGCAGGACGACCGATACGAGTGCGAACAGTGCGTGTCTCGACTTCATGCGCCCGGACCGATGTACTGTCCGAACATAAAATAGTATGGAAGTTATGACTGTTTTCCAGTAGAGAACGAATCGAACGAACCGTTCAGAACCGTCCGGAGCGTTCATCGGCGCCGCTCGTCGTTCAGTCGGCGCGTTCGACCAGCGCCGACGCTCGCTCGGCGGCCGCCGCCTGCACGGTCCCCGCGTCCATCGTCAGCACCTCCCGGTCGCGCATCAGCACCTGCCCGTCACAGACGGTGTGGCGCACGTCGCTGCCCGTCGCCGCGTAGACGAGGTGGCTCACGGCATCGTGGACGGGCGTGAGGTGGGGGGCGTCGAGCGAGACCACCGCGAGGTCCGCCGCCGCGCCGGGTTCGATCCGCCCACCCGGGAGGCCCGCCACGTCGGCGCTGCCGGCCGTCGCCATCCGCACGACGTCGGGCGCGGCGACGGCGCTGGCGTCCTCGGCGGCGAGCTTCCCAAGCATCGCCGCGTCGCGCATCTCCCCGAACATGTCGAGGTCGTTGTTCGACGCCGCACCGTCGGTCCCGATGCCGACCGCCACGCCCGCGTCGAGCATATCCTGGACCGGCGCCATCCCGCTCGCGAGCTTCATGTTCGAGGCCGGGCAGTGGACGACGCCCGCGCCCGTCTCCGCCAGCAGGTCGATTTCGACCTCGTCGCTGTGGACGCCGTGGGCGAGGAAGTCCTCGGGTTCGAGCAGCCCCACCTCGCGGGCGTACTCCAGCGGCCGCATCCCCCGCTCCTCGACGATGGGGTCGACCTCGCCGCGCGTCTCGTTTGCGTGGACGTGGACGGGCACGCCGGCCTCGCGGGCCTGCGGGACGTACTCCTCGAAGAACTCCGTTCCCACCGTCGTCAGCGAGTGGGGCATGAACGCCGTCCGGACCCGCCCGTCGGCGAGTCCGTCGTACTCCCGGGCCACCTCGATGGACTCACGGGCGTCCCCGTGGGCCGCCTCGTCGTCCTTGGCCACCGTCACGACGCCGTGGCCGACCCGGGCGCGCATCCCGGCGTCCGCGACGGCGTCCACGACGCGCGGCACCTCGAAGTACATGTCCACGAACCCGGTCGTCCCCGACCGTATCATCTCCAGCATGCCGAGTCGCGCGCCGGCGACGATGTCCTCGGGCGTCAGCTCGGCCTCGGCGGGCCAGACGTCCTCGCGGAGCCACGATTCGAGGGGTTTGTCGTCGGCGTACCCCCGCAGGAGGGTCATCGCGGCGTGCGTGTGGGCGTTGACGAACCCCGGCGTGACCAGCGCGTCCGTCGCGTCGAGGGTCTCGTCGGCGCTCCGTCCGGCCCCGGGGTCGACGTCGAGGACTTCGCCCGCATCGCTGTCGACGAGGACGTCCGCCTCGACGACCGTCATGTCGGGCAGGAGCACGCGCCCGCCGGTGAGTCCGAGTGTGGTCATGGTGGCGGTTCTGGTGGACGGGGCGTCAATCCATCGCTAGCAGCGTGGTTGGTTCTACCGTCGTCGAGGCCGGTGCCGGACTCGATTCGGCGCTCGGCGCTGTGACCTTGAGAGCCCGCGGCGCAACGACTCGCGCGACCCGCACGAGAGCGAAGCTCTCGCTGGCTTTCGTTCGCGCTCCGCGCTCACGGGAACGGGGAAGGCAGGCCAGTGCGGAGTCTAGCGGACTCGAAGCCCTCGTGAGTGAGCAAAGCGAGCGAGAGCCAGTGAGACACGAAGCGTCTCACGCGGGCGAGGCACAAGGACGACGCCCGACCCACCACCAACGAATGCTAAGCGCCGAAAGGCACAACCCGTCGGGCGCTGTTTCCCCATCAATGCGCATCGCCGTGCCCAACAAGGGACGTCTGCACGAGCCGACCATCGAACTCCTCGAACGGGCCGGCCTGCATCTCATCGACGGGGCCGACCGGAAGCTGTACGCCGACACCGTCGACCCCGACGTCACGGTGCTGTTCGCTCGCGCCGCCGACATCCCCGAGTACGTCGCCGACGGCGCGGCCGCCATCGGCATCACCGGCCTCGACCAGCAACGCGAGTCGGGAACGGAGCTCGTGGACCTGCTCGACCTCAACTTCGGGCGCTGCCGTCTCGTCCTCGCCTCACCCGAGGACGACGGTATCGACCGCGTCGAGGACCTCGCCGGCGGCACCGTCGCCACCGAGTTCCCGCGCATCACCCGCGAGTTCTTCGAGGAACGCGGCGTCGAGGTGGACGTCGCGGAGGTGTCGGGCGCGACGGAGCTCACCCCCCACGTTGACATCGCCGACGCCATCGTGGACATCACCTCGACTGGCACCACCCTGCGGATGAACAATCTCGGGATCGTCGAGGAGGTGATGGCCTCCTCGGTGCGCCTGTTCGCCCACCCCGACCTCGCGGACGACCCGAAGGTCGAACAGATCCGGACGGCACTCGAGTCCGTCCTCGCGGCCTCGGACAAGCGCTACCTGATGATGAACGTCCCCGAGGACCGCCTCGACGACGTCCGCGACGTCATCCCGGGGCTCGGCGGCCCCACGGTCATGGACATCGCCGGCGAGGGAGCGGTGGCCGTCCACGCCGTCGTCGACGAGCGCGACGTCTTCGAGACCATCGACGACCTCCGGGAGGTGGGGGCGAGCGGCATCCTCGTCACCGAGATCGAACGGCTCGTCGAGTGACTACTCCCGCCAGCGGAGCCGCGGCGTCGTCACGCGCTCGTCGATGCCGAGGCGACCGCCCACGCGCCGGACGTACCAGACGACGGCGACGGTGCCGGCGACCGACGCCAGCAGTCCCACGAGGCCTGCCTCCGGACCGAACGCGCCGCCGGTCAGGAGGTCCGGGCCCGTCTCGCGGGTGGCGATTAGGCTCGTCCGGACGGTGAGGCCGCTGACCGGAAAGCCGAAGACGAGCCCCTGGAAGACGTTCCAGGTGATGTGCAGGCCGATGGGGACGGCGAGTTCGCCGGTCAGGACGTACCCGACGGCGAGCATCACCCCGGCGAGGGTGATGCCGAGGGCGCTGAGGAGCGTCGCGTTGGGGTTGCCCAGGTGGAGCGCGCCGAAGAGCGCCGAACTGAGCACGACCGCCGACCCGACCGCCGAGCGTCGACCGACGTACCCCGACAGTCCCTCGGCGACGTTCCGGAGGAACACCCCGCGGAGGAGCAGTTCCTCGTAGACGCCGACGAGACAGAACACGAGGACGTTCGCAGCGAACGCGGGGAGGAACGCGCCGCCGGCCCGGAACGTCCCGACGACACGCACCCACCCGGCGGCGAGTTCCACGGCGAAGACGAGCGCCATCAGGAGGGCGCCGATGACGAGTCCCGCCCCGAGGTCTGCCAGCCACCGGCGGCCGAGATGCAACCCGTAGTCGGCGAGGGGCCGCCGGTCGAGGAGGAACGCGCTCGCGGCGACGCCGACGACGGTGCCGATACCGGTGACGAGGGCGGTGCCGCCCGCGCCGACGGTGTCGAGGACCAGCGGGAGCGCGAGCGCGTAGACGACGGCCCCGGTGCCGACCGTCGCGACGGCGACGAAGAGAACTGCCCCGAGCAGGCGGACCGGAGCGCGCAGGCGGCGCTCGGCCGGGTTCCAGACGAGCGTCCGGAGCCTCACCGGTCCCCACCTTGGAACTGCGGCGTCCGTCTCACTGGTCCACCGAACGGGGTCCGCCCCGAAATAGCGCCCGGTTCGGGGGACTCGGCGGGCCACGAGCAGGTGGCGCCGGCCCGCCGGCCCTCAGAGGAACGTCAGGATGTTGTACAGCGCCAGTCCCATCGCGAGGGCGAACGCGAAGTGCAGCAGGCCGAGCAGTCCGGCCGTCACCCACCTGACGCGGTAGACGACGTGGATGGCGGCGATGGCGCTCGCGAACGTGAGGACGATGAACAGGGGCACGGCGTCGCTCAGCGAGCCGAGTTGGAACAGCATCGAGAACACGGCGGGGGCGAGCGCCGCCGTCGCCGCGCGCTGCGAGGGGACGTCGCCGATGAAGAACGTCGCGGCGAGGTGGAGCGTGACGGCGTAGAACAGCCACGCGACGAGGAAGGTGACGACGATCGCCAGCACCCCGCCGCCGGTCAGGTCCACCTGTGCCGGAATCATACGACCAGTAGGACGGGACGTGGTTTGTACCTGTCCGATTCAGGATTCGAGGAGGCCGAGTTCCTCGAGGCGGGAGACGATCTTGTCGACGGCGTGCTCGGCGTCGACGGGCTGCTTGCCGCCGGTGA
>CAYYSW010000183.1:0-5740 GCA_964474395.1 uncultured Halobacteriales archaeon | reverse complement strand
GCGACGACCTCGTGAGGGCCGTATCTGAGTAGTCCGACAGCGGTCTTCGCCTCGTCGGGGAACTTCCCGTGTGCGAGTACGGCGATGCGCATACCCGCCTACGGGATGGGGACCGTCTTAATCCCCCTCCCTAGTCCTCCGCGGTCCCCTCGCCGTCGTTCATCTTCACCGTCAGGACGGGCACCGGCGAGGAGCGGACGACCTTCTCGGCGACGCTGCCCATCAGCAGGCGGTCGAACCCGCTGCGGCCGTGGGTACCCATCACGACGAGGTCGATGCCCTCGCTCTCGACGTAGTCAAGGACGGCGCGATGTGGCGGGCCGCCGGTGACGACGTCCGTGACGCAGGCCACGCCGTGGTCGGCGGCCGTCTCCGCCGCCGTCTCGACGATGTCCGCCCCGCGCCGTTCGAAGTTCTCCCGAACGGCCTCGACGTCGATGCCGCCCATGCCGGTGCCCTCGTCGTCGAGCATCGACCACCGCGCGTCGGAGACGACGTTGAGCACGTGCAGCGTCGCGTCGTGGCGGTCGGCGAGGTCCAGCGCGTGGTCCAGCGCGACGCGCGCGCCGTCGCTCCCGTCGGTGGGAAAGAGGATACGTTCGTACACGCGTGGCTGTACAGGCGGTGACAGGATAAGCGTCCGGTCCGGCTCAGAGCGCGACGAGTCGCGTCGTCCAGAACGCCCGGTGGGCGTCGGCGAGGGCGTCCTCGGGTGCCCCCGTCGCGTCGACGGCCCGCGTCCGGTCGGCCCGGTCGTCCACTCGGTCCAGGACCGTGCGCTCGCCGACGACGTACAGGGGGACGTCGATGCCGGCGAGCGAGCGCTGACAGCGTTCGATGTGGGCGTCGATCTGCCCGTCGCGCAGGCGCTCGAAGCGCCCCTGCGAGAACCCGCCCTTCGAGTGCTGTTCCTTCACGTCGCTTCTGAACCCCTGGTAGTCGACCCGCTCGCCGCCCTCGTAGCGACCCTTCGCGAAGGTGTCCGCGCGCACGAGCGCGAGGACGTACTCGTCGTCGGGGCCGGGCCGGAACCAGCCCCGGTCGAGGCGGAAGCCGTCGCCCCACGCCTCGAAGGGGTCGGGCGCGAGCGGCGGGGAGAGCGCGACGCTCACGAGGCCGGCGTCGTCGGCGTAGACGAGACAGGGGGCGGCCCGCCCGACGAGGCCCGCGTGGTCGACGAGCAGGTCGGCGAGGTCGTCGGACACGTCGTCGCGGACCATCGCGGAGAGCGCGCCCTCGGGACCGGTCCTGACGGACTCCAGCCGCGAGAGCACGCCGTCGAGGCGGTCCCCGCGGAGGTCCTCCCGGCGGCGCGGTTCGACCGTCGTGGACTCGGCGGCGTCGAGCTCGCCCTCCAGCCCCGCGAGGCGGTCTTCCAGTCGATTGACACGCTCCTCGGCGTCCTGTCGGGCGGTGGCGGCCTCCGCGCGGCGCTCCTGTTCGGCGGCGAGCTGGCGGGCGAGGTGGTGTTTCTCCTCTTTGAGCTCCTCGACGTGCGCCTTCAGGTCGGCGCGACCGAGCACCCGGTCGAGCATGGCACCACCGACGGGGTGTGGGGTTAAATACCGACTGGAGTCCCCAGTTCGATGAGCTGCGTGGCGCGGTCGGCCTTCGCCAGCAGTACTTCCCGGAGGTCCGGGAGGCCGTCCTCCCCGTCGAGGAGGTCGTACGGCACCGCGAGGGTCCGTTCCGGGACGCCCGCGTCGCCGTGGACGGCGAGGTGTCGCCGGCCGAGTTTCATCACCAGCGGGGCGTCGAGGCGCTCGACGCCCGTGCCGGTCGCGTACAGCTGTCTGTTGACGAGCTGGTGCTGCCCGTCGTGCATCGCTGGTTGCTCGCCGTCGTACGGTTCGACGTACAACCTGCCGAGATAGTATCCGCCTGAGAACTGTTCGAACATCGGTACACATCCGCGTTTGTCATTGGCACACATAAGCTTTGTCGCGATACTTCTTGTGGACCCGCTTTCAGTCGGTATCGCTTTCCCCCGGCGCGCGCGAGGGAAAGGCGTGTACAGCCCGATACCCGAGCGGTGGGCGCAGTACTACCTCGGGAACGCACCGAGTCTGGTCTGGTTGCTGCTGGCGAACCTCGTCGCCGTCCTCGTCGGTATCCGGTACTACGTCGAGACGATGCCGGACGTGTTCACGTTCGCGTGGCCGCTGTACGGCGACTCGCCGATGGCGGTGTTCCTCGGACTGGTCTCGCTCGCGACGCTCCTGCCCCACCTCGGCAAGCGAATCCGGGAGGCCCCGCTGAACCGCCCGCTCGCGTACCTCCACACGCTAGCGTTCGTCTGGCTCGTGAAGTACGCCGTCTGGACGTTCCTCGCGCTCAACCTCCGCGCCTCGCTGTACTTCCCGGAGGTGTGGGCGTACTTCGGCATCCTGCTCACCCACCTCGCGTTCGTCGGCGAGGCGTTCTTCCTGCCCCACTACGGGGCGACGACCCGCGGTGCCCTCGCGTTCTCGCTCGGCGCCCTCCTCCTCAACGACTTCGTGGACTACTGGCTCGCTCCGACGCTCGGATGCGTCCTCGGCAGCCCCGAGGGACGGTGCAACCTCTACCCGCCCCTGCGCTACGACCCCGGCCTCGCGCTCCCCGTGTTGACCGTCGTGCTCTCCGTGGCCTGCGTTGCCCTCGCCGCCGTCGCCTTCGACCGCCTCGACGCGACGAGCCGCTGACCGGCCGGCGGAAGACGACTGACCCGCTCCGACGCCGCCGGGGAACTCCCGGACTCGGGCGTCGCAACGGTCGGTTAACCGACCGTTGCCCGGCTGTGAACGGTTCGAACGGATGTCGGCGTTTTTGTTCCCCCCGCACACATGGGTGAGTGAAATGTGCCGACAGTCGGTCCCGGCCACGCTGTGTCTGCTGGTCGTCCTCGCCCTCGTCGCCCCCCTGCCGAGCGGTGCGGTCGCCGCGACGGCCCACGGTACCGAAGCCGAGACCGACAACCGTCCGGCCCCCCGACAGGGGTCGAACAACAGCACCCTCGGCGAGAGCATCTCCTCGTTCATGCAGGTCAGCACCGTCGAGACCGAGGGGGCGCTCGACCGGGGGATGTGGACCGCCGCCTATCGCCGCGCCTCCTCGGAGACGACCCGGGCCCGACTGGTCGCCCAGCGCCTCGAGGCGCTGGAGGCCCGCCTCGACGCGCTGGAGGCTCGACTGTCCGAGGACGCCGTGGCCAACGCCTCCGCGGCGCGGCCCTCGTCTGTCGTCCGCGCCGTCGTGCTCGCCGCCGAGACCCGGTCGCTCCGAGCGACCGTCGAGGCCACCGCGAGCGTCGTCGGTAACGACACGGACGTCACCGGCCTCTCGACCCTCCGCGAACGGGTCAGCTCGCTCGACGAACCGAGGGTCCCGACGGTTCCCGGCGCCGGCGTCGCGAGCGAGCGACGGTCCCCGCGGGGGGCCAGCGGCAGCGAGCAGGCGGAGACGCCCGGAACCGCGTCCCCCGGAACCGCGTCCGGACCGCCGAGGAACGCGAGCGCCGAGAACGCGAGCGCCGAGAACGCGAGCGAGCGACCGGGAACCGGGGACGCGGCACTCGAGACGGGAGAGACGCCGACCGCGAGCCCCGCTCCGGACCGTAGCGACGACACGGTCCCGGACACCCCCGGCGACGCGAACGGGTCACAAGCGGGGAACGCCAGCGCCCCGGTGGCGGGGACCCCCGGAACCGAGAACGCCGGACCCGGGCCCGAGAACGGCAACGGTAACGCGAACGGCAACGGTATCGGGAACGCCAGCGAGGGCGCGGAAGCCGACAGCGGCGACGGGAACGGGAACGACGACGGCCCCCCGACCGACGTCCCGACGGCGAACGGCACGGACGGCGGCGCTTCGGGGGACGGTACCGAGAGCGCTCCCGGGACCGAAGCCGAGGCGGGTCCGCCCGGCAACGGGAGCGACGAGGGGTCGGAAGCGGGCGGCGGTCAGGATGAGGGCGACGCGGACGGCTCCGGTTCCGGTCCCGGGAACGGAGCCGGCCCGTCGAACGGGACCGCTGGCGGGGGCGGTGACACTGGCCGCCCCGACAGGTAATGTCCCGCCACCGTTTTCCCTGCTGGCACCTAACCTGAGGTAATGGACTCCGCCGCGCTGCTCGACCTCCTCGGCAACGAGAACCGACGGCGCATCCTCCGTCTGCTCGCCCGCAAGCCCTGCTACGTCACCGAGATCAGCGAGTACCTCGGCGTGAGTCCCAAGGCCGTCATCGACCACCTCCGGAAACTCGAAGAGCACGGCCTCGTGGAGTCGCGCGTCGACGAACAGCGCCGGAAGTACTTCTCCATCGCCCGGAACCTCCGCCTGGAGGTGAACGTCTCGCCGTACGGTTTCGGCGCGAAGTCCGCCTACCCCGCGAGCCGCGGCCTCGACATGACGCGCTGTCGGTACCTCACCATCGACGTCACGAACCCGAACGAGGCCGCCGAACTCGCCGAACTGGGCCTCGAACTCGAACGCCTGGAGAAACTCGCCAGCGAACTGTCGATGGCCCAGCGCTGGGTGCAGGGCCGCCTGACGGACGTCATGGACGGCATCTCCGACCGCGTCCGCGAGACGCCGACGCTCGGGTCGCCCGACGGCGCGGACGCCCGCTTCTACGCCGAGGTGCTCTCGGCGCTGGCCAACGGCGCAGAAACCGTCGAGGCGGTGGCCCGGCGGTCCGACGCGCCGCCGGACCTCGTCCACGAGGCCCTCACGCGCCTCGTCGACCACGGCGTCGTCTCCCACGCCGAGGGGGAGTACCACCTCGACGGCTAACTCACTGCGGGGTCGGGTCGTCGACCTCGGCGGTGAGGGCGCGCAGGTGCCGGCGGGTGTGGAGTCGCTCGGGTTCAGATCTCCTTTGTCAGTCCGTCCCGGAGGTCCCGCCCGAGGTAGTGGCCGAGGAGGGCGAGAAAGAGGCCCGCGCCCGCGCCGACGGCGGCGAGTTCGGGTGCCTGTCCCCGCAGTCCGGCCAGCAGGACGAGGTTCATACTCGACAGCAGGAGGCTCACGCCGGAGGCGACGGCGCCCGCCGCGCCCACTTCGAGGTAGCGGCGTCGCTCGGAGAGGAGCCCCATGAGGAACCCGGCGAGGGCGACGCCGAGGAGGCCGACGCCGGGTATCAGCGGGACGATTCCGCCGAGGAGGAGGCCACCGAGGGTCAACGCGAGGGCGAGGAGGAAGTGTCGCGGGGAGAACAGGCTCCCCGTCCGGCCCCGGAGACGGGATAGGCGGCCGCCACCGTTCCCCCCGTCGTCCGACACCTCGCGCGTGGAGGACGTGGACGACAGCGAGTCCGTCGACTCGGAGGAGGTGGAGGAGTACTCCTTCAGGAGTTCGTCGGTCCGGGACATACCGGATATGTCGTCCCGGCGAGTATGGCTCTTTCCCCACCGGCCGGGAGTGGGCCGGAGCGATGAGATGCTTTCAAGTCCGGTCGCAGGCAACGCTCGGGTATGAACCCCGGAGACCGCGTCCGCGTCGAGCGCGGCGACACGGCCTACGAGGGAATCCTGATGCCCTCGACCACGGCCGACGAGGTCGTCGTGAAGCTCGACGGGGGCTACAACGTGGGCCTCTCGCGCGCCGACAGCGACTGCGAGGTCCTCGAATCCGACGTCTACGCCGTCGGCGAGGCCGACACCGAGAGCGCGAGCGAGGTCGAGTTCGACGAGGACCTCCCGACCGTCGCCCTCATCTCGACGGGCGGGACCATCGCCTCGACCGTCGACTACCGCACCGG
>CAYYSW010000182.1:0-5753 GCA_964474395.1 uncultured Halobacteriales archaeon | reverse complement strand
ACGGCCACGTCCGCCTCGGTGATGATGCCGGCCATCTCGCCGTTGTCGATGACGATGACGGCGTCGTGGTGGTCGAGGTGGTTGTCTATCTCGTCGAGGGTGGCGTCGGGGGTGACCGTGGTGATGGACTCGCGCATCACCTCGGCGATGGGTAGGTCGCCGAGGCCCTCGTTGTCGTCCACGCGGCGGATGTCGCCGTTCGAGAGGATGCCGACGGGGTAGCCGTCGCGGACGACCGGCACCTGCGAGTAGCCCTCGTCGCTCATCGTCTCGACGGCCGCGCGCACGCTGTCGTCGGGCGCGACGGTGACGACCGGGCCGTGCATGATGTCGTCGGCCCGGAGGATGCTCCCCTCGGCCTCGTCCAGCGCGTTGACGATGCGCCTGAGCGTCGAGAGACGCGGGTCGACGTCGTCGCCCTCGATGCGGGCGATGAGCGGCTGGGAGACACCCGCGTGCTCGGCCAGTTCGCTCTGCGTGAGGTCCAGCTCCGTCCGGCGTTCGCGGAGGTCCTCGGGCGTCGGCAGTTCCATACCGTCGAATAACCGGTGGTTATACAAAAGCGTTCTGACGATGCGCGCCGGCGTGGGCGGGCGCCGGGAGTGGACAGGCTTTTGCGCGCAGATTCCTTGGGATTCGATGACATGGACGACGACCCGACCGAGGCGGGGACGGGTGGGAGCCGCCTCACCCTCGACATCTGGCACCCGGACTGCTGGACGCTGGAGGTGACCGAGCGGGTGCCGGCGGGGCTGCTCGGTCACGGCGTCCACCACGTCGAGGGGCGGGCGCGCGGCCGGTTCACCGCCTACGCCGACTCGCGAGCGGACCTCGAACGGCTCCTCGCCGCCATCGAGGACTCCCCGCTCACGGAGGACGTCTGGAGTGTGGACGGGCCGCGGGCCGTCGACGACGAGGCGCTCGCGGCCGGCAGCGCCACGCAGGGGCTGGTCGTCGTCTACGACCTCGACAACAGCATCAACGACGCGCTCGTCTCGCGGGGGTTCATCCCCGACGAACCGGTCCGGATGGTCGGCGGGCGCGAGTACTGGACCGTCGTCGTCCAGCGGGACCGCGCGGCGGTCCGGGCGGCCCTCGAGGAGGTACGCGAGGAGATGGACGCCGACGTGCGCGTCGAGCACATCGCGCCGCTGGCCGACGGCGTCGGCAGCGGGATGTTCACCCCCGACGCCCTCTCGGAACGCCAGCGCGAGGTGTTCGACCTGGCGCGCAAGCGGGGCTACTACGAGTGGCCCCGCGAGGTGTCGGCGGCGGACCTGGCCGAGGAACTGGGCGTCTCCAAGCCGACGCTGCTCGAACACCTGCGGAAGGCCGAGGCGAAACTGCTCGGCGGCGACCGGGAGTGACCGGGAACCTGTCGGCGCGCCGAGGAACCACTCATACTAGGTGGTGGAGGTAAGCCGAGCAATTGCCACTGGATAGCATATGTCTCCCAGTACCGACACGGCGGACAACAGCCTCGCCCGCGACATGGGGCCGTTCGGCGCGGTGGCGACCGTCGTCGCCGGCACGCTCGGTGCGGGGCTGTTCGTCACCCTCGGGACGGCGAGCAGCACCACCGGCCCGAGCGTCATCCTCGTGGTGGCGCTCTCGGGCCTGCTCGCGATGGCCATCGCGACGAACTACAGCTGGATGGCCACCATCTTCCCCGGCGCGGCGGGGTCGTACACGTACATCTCGCGGACCTTCAGGAGTAGACTTCCCGGGTTCGTCGTCACGTGGTCGAAGTGGCTCGGCTACATGGCGGCGGACGCCGTCCTCGCCATCGGGTTCGGGAGCTACCTCAACGTGTTCTACCCCGGCGTGGACCCCGCGCTCGCGGGCTTCGGCCTGCTCACCGTCCTCTTCCTCGTCAACCTCGTCGGGACGAAGGGGTACAGCGTCTCCCAGAACGTCATCTTCGGCTTCCTCGTCCTCTCCATCCTCGTGCTCGTGATACCGGGGCTGTTCTCCATCGACACGGCGAACTACCGGCCGTTCTTCACGGGCGGGTTCGACGGCTTCGTCGCCGCTGCCGTCCCGCTGTTCTACGCCTACATCGGCATCGCCGTCGCCGGACAGATGGGCGCGGAGGTCAGGAACCCCGGCCGGAACCTCCCGCTGGCGATGGTCGGCGGCACAGGCATCCTCATCGCGCTGTACATGCTGACGGCGGCGGTCATCTACGGGGTCGTCGGCGACTACACCGTCCTCGCGAACTCCGAGCGCCCGCTCGCCACCGCCGCCGAGGCGTTCCTCGGCGAGTACGCCATCGCCATCGTCGCCATCGGCGGCCTGCTCGCCACCGCCTCCAGCGTCCACGCGGTCATGGCCGCGGGCATCAAGATGCCCTACTCGTGGTCCTGGGACGAGGTGTTCCCCAAGCAGTTCTCCGCGGTCAACGACCGCTTCCGGACCCCCCACTGGTCGCTGCTGACGCTGTACGTCGTCGCGAGCGCCCTCACGTTCTGGTCGGGCGGTCTCGACCGGGCGCTCGCCATCGCCACCTTCAGCTACCTCATCGCGTACCTCACCGTCTCGCTGACAGCGGGGTATGTCTACGTCAGCCGGCCCGACATCGCCCGCGGGGCGGCCTTCCAGCCCGGGGGGTGGTTCTACCTCTCGGTGGGCGCGGCGGTCCTCGGGTCCGCCGGCCTGCTGACGCAGGCGGCCAACTGGGGTGCCCTCCTCGCCGGCGACTTCGGGGCGCTCTCGACGCTCGCCGTCTACGTCCCGTGGCTGGCCGTCGGCCTCGTCGTCTTCGCCGTCTACTGGTATCTCGGCAACGAACGCGGGACCGACGTGGGAGCCATCCTCGACACCCTCCCGGGCGTCCCGACCGACGAGTGGAACCCCGACATCCGGGAAGACCGTGACGTGAGCGACGACCCGGCGCCCAGCCCCGGGGCGGGTGACTGAGATGCCCGAGGCCGAACTCGACATCGACCCCGGGGCGACTATCGACCTCCTGCAGGACCTCGTGCGCATCCCGAGTCCGTACTTCGAGGAGGCCGAGATAACCGAGTTCGACTACGACTGGCTGGATTCGCGGGGTCACGACCCCGAGTACCACCACGTCTCGGAGCCGCGGATTACGGGCTACGAGGGTGACAACGTCGTCGCCCGACTGGAGGGGAGTGACCCCGAGGCCCCGACGCTCCTCCTGAACGCCCACATGGACACGGTGAAACTCGTCGAGGCATGGGAGGAGGACCCCTGTTCGGGGCGTATCGAAGACGGGAAACTGTACGGGCAGGGCGCCTGCGACATGAAAGGCGGCCTCGCCGCCGTGATGGTCGCCTTCGAGGCACTCGCGGACTGCGCCCTCGCGGGCGACGTCCTCCTCACCGCCGTCGTCGACGAGGAGGGCCCCTACGGGCTGGGGGCCGACGCGCTCGTCCGGGACGGCTACGCCGACGACTGCGACGCGGCGGTCGTCACCGAACCCGGGCCCATCCTCGCGCAGTCCGAGGTGGAGAACCCCGCGCTCATCCTCGGCGCGCGCGGGCGGTTCCTCTACGACATCGACGTGACGGGCCGGGCGGCCCACGGCTCACAGCCCGAGAAGGGCGTCAACGCCGTCGTCGACGCCGGGAGGGTGGCGGAGGCAATGGACGGGATGGAGACGGACTCCCACCCCGACCTCGGCGACGGGTCGGTCTGCCCGCTGTTCGTCGAGGGTGGGAGCCAGACGCTCTCGGTGCCCGAGTCGGCCCGTCTCATGGTCGACCGGCACGTCGTCCCCGGCGAGACGAGGGAGGTCGTCCGCGAACAGGCCGAGACCGTCGTCGCAGAGTTGGGACTCGAAAGCACCGTGGAGGTCGGCTTCCGCGAGGCGCCCGCCGAGGACGTCTACTACGGACCGTACGTCACGGACCCGGACCACCCGCTGGTGCGGTCGCTCGCGGGCGCGACGAACGCCGTCGCCGGGCGCGACCCGGACGTCGGCTACTTCTCCAGCGTCGGGGACTTCAACTACTTCGGCGACCGGGCGGGTCTCCCGACGGTCATCGTCGGCCCCGACGGCGAGAACATCCACGGCGCCGGCGAGTTCGTCTACACCGACGAGGTGGTCGAGGTGGCTCGCATCGTCGCGAGCGCGGCCCGCGACAACCTCGGATCGGTCGGGTTCGAGTAGGTCAGTTCTCCTCCTCGTCGTCGATGGGGAACGTCTCGATGACCTTCAGCGGGACGTTCCGGAGGGCGCCGCCGATCTCGCTCTTGGCGATGCGCTGGGCGTGCTGCTCGCCCTCGGCGTTGAACACCTTCATCTCCAGCAGGAGGCCGACGAGGGCAGTCTCCGCGGCGATGAACGCCGAGTCGAACGTCTCCCCGCAGGCCGGACAGGGCGTCCCGCCGACCTCGACTTCCACGTAGTCCATGTCCTTCTCGTTGAGGCGCTTGCCGGCCTCGCTCACTGCGACACCGATAGCGTCGTCGACACCCTCCACGTCACGCACGAGCCATGCCGCTTCCATCGCGACGAGATAGTTGCTCATACGGGTGATGAGGGGTCCTCCCTATCGGGCCTTGTGGTTCGGCGCGCACGTCACGCCGACGCTCCCCATAACTTATGGCGATAATCGACACCTCCCGGGGAGATAGTACCGCTCGAAATCGCGCCGGTCCAGCCGGGTTGCCCTCGACACAACCCCGATTGAATCGCAGGACTGCGATGCCGTGGTCGTGTGTAACACTCACGCCGGTTGCCACAAACCTTATACGTCCCTCGGAGATGCGGAGTGATGAGGAAACGAAACCAATGTTCCCACGGCTTCGAACGCTGCTGTTGTTCGCCCTGTATCAGACGTGTCTGTTCGTCGGCATCCTCCTGTTGCCCGTCGCGCTGGTCGCCCGCCGCGCGGGACTCCCCTTCCCGTTCCACCGGCTCGTCAGGCGACTCGCCGACGCCACCGAGCGCGCACAGGTAGCCTGAGACGGACACCCACACTTCACATAGGAACCCTCACCACCCGACGAGCGACGGATTCGGTCACGGACGGGGGCAAGGGTATTGACCCCGCCGCGAGTAGCGACGAGACGGGTCGGCGGCGGGAAGGCCGGTGAGCATGGGAGCACCACCTTGCCGCCTCACCGGCCCCGCCCACTCGATCGCTGCGCGACCGATATCGTCCCCCGGCGGTCCCGCGTTCTCGCGTCGGCCGAGCGGGCCGGTTGGGTAACCTATTTCCGCGCCGGACGGGTAGCGAGGGGTAATGCACTCCGGCATCGAAGACCGGCGAGACTACACGCCGCCGATATACGAGCCAGAACTCGGTGAACTCCCCGACATCGGCGAGAAAGACGCCGAGAAGGTGAATCAGACCGGGACGACGACGGTCGGTCTCACCACGACCGACGGCGTCATCATCGCGACGGACATGCGCGCCTCGCTCGGCGGGCGGTTCGTCTCGAACAAGAACGTCCAGAAGGTCGAGCAGATACACCCCACCGCCGCCCTCACGCTCGTCGGGAGCGTCGGCGGCGCCCAGTCGTTCATCCGTAACCTGCGCGTCGAGGTGGACCTCTACGAGGCCCGCCGCGGCGAGTACATGAGCATGCAGGCGCTCTCGACGGTCGCGGGCAACTACGCCCGCGGCGGTCCGTTCTTCGCCATCAACCCCATCCTCGGCGGCGTCGACGAGGAGGGTCACCACGTCTACTCCATCGACCCCGCCGGCGGCGTCATGAAGGACGACTACACCGTCACCGGCAGCGGCATGCAGGTCGCATACGGGACCCTCGAGAGCGAG
>CAYYSW010000181.1:0-5756 GCA_964474395.1 uncultured Halobacteriales archaeon | reverse complement strand
GTCCTTCTCGGTCGCGATGGACTCGACGACGGCGTCGATGGCGTCCCGGGCGGCGGCCTTCGCCTCGTCGACCGTCCCGGGGTCGGCGTCGGTCACGGCCGCCACGATGTCGCGCTGCGTGGTCTGGAGCGAGGCGTGCGACGGGTTCGCCCGGCGGAGCGCGTTGCTGTTGCGCTCGAGGTCGCGGACGTACTCCTCGACGGTCGCGACCTCCCGCTCGGTGAGCGACGACAGCGCGCGTGCGGCCTTCACCGCGACGACGGACGAACTGTGGGTCTGCATCTCGCGGATCTCCTCGACCGTCTCGTCTATCATTGAGACTACCTCGCCCGTTCGAAGGAAAGCCCTTCTGGCTTCGGGTATCGGCATCGAACCGCCGTGGGCGGTACCCGCGCGGGGACCGGGAACGGGGACGGACGGGTTAACTCCCCGGAGGACGTACTCCGGGCGTGAGCTTCCCGGTCCGCTACACCTGCCCGAACTGCGATGCGGTCGTCACGCTGGAGCGCGAGGGCTACCTCGCCGACAAGTCCGTCACGGAGGAGCCGCTGACCGGCTGGGAGTACGTCCCCGCCTACGACTTCCTCGCCGACGAGGGGGAACCCGCGGACGCCGACGGCGTCGAGTTCGTCTGCGGCGCGAGCGAGACGGACGGCGAGGGCTGTGGCGCCACCGTCTACCTGAGCTTCGTCAAGTACGAGAACGGGCGGGAACTGGAGGGCGACGCCCCCCTCCGCCCGGAGGACGCGCCGAACTTCGACTTCCGCCGCTGAGCCGGCGTCAGCGCTCCTTCCGGCGCTCGCTCGGGTCCTGCTGTGGGACCGGGTCGGTCGGGTCGGTGTCCCCGTCGTGGCCGACGAGTCCGCTCGACCCGCCTTCGAGCCCCATCGACCGGAGGCGCTCGGGCGAAAGCTGTTGCCCGGTCTGTTCGCCGTTGACCGTCACCCCGCTGGTGACGATGGACTGGACGCCCTCCTCGATGGTCATGTCGATGTCGACGACGCGCGAGCGGTCGACGTGGAGGACGTACCCGCCCATCACGGGGTTCGGGGCCATCGGCATGAACAGCGTCACCATTTCGTCGTGCCCGGTCGCCCGCTCGACGTTCTGGGGCGTGTCGGCGGTGACGAACGCGATGGTGTACGAGCCCTCCGTGGGGAACTCGACGAGTTTCACGTCCTGGAAGCTGTCGACGTCGCTCTCGACGACCACCTCGCTCATCTGCCGGAACCCGGAGTAGATAGAACCGACGGCGGGGATGCGCTCCATCCCCTCGTGGAAGACGTCGGCGAACCGGCCGTTCGTGGGTTCGGTGTTGGCGACGACGCCGACGACCAGCGTCGCCCCGAACACCACGGCGATGGCGGCCATCTTCACCACCGCCCGCGCCACCTGCGTGTCGGCCTCGACGAACCCCAGCCACCGGGCGAGGACGTTCACCATCGGGTCCATCGTCTTCGAGACGAAGTTGACGATAGCCGCGAGAACGATGATCGTCACCAGTACGGGAATGACGAGCGCGGCGCCCGTCACCAGCCAATCCCGGACCGTCCGACGTACCCCCTGCCGTAGCTCACCGCCCCCACCGTTTCCGTCGCGAAACGCCATATACGGACAAATCCACGTTACAAGGTAAAAGTCGTGGGGCCTGCAACGCGGGCCGTACGCCCCGGTGGAATTATATCCGAGCGATGGATTATGTACCCTAGTGAGCGTCAACGTCGAGTCCCAGGTCGTCGCTCCGGGGAGCGACGAGCACGTCGATGCCGCCTGGGACCTGAAAGAACGCATCCGGGGGGACGAGGGGGTCCTGAAACAGCGACGCGGGTTCTTCACCGACGCCTACCGACGATCGACCGTCTACTGCTACGTCTCCGAGGACGACCTCATCGCCTTCGCCGCGACCCGTCGCGACGGCTACATCCTCTTTCTCGCCGTCGCCCCCGAGTTCCGGGGCGACGGCTACGGGAAACGGCTCGTCGCGAACGTCGCCGAGCACCACACCTCGGTCACCTGCCACGCCCGGACCACGAACCACAACGCCCTCGACTTCTACGAACACCTCGGCTTCGAGGTCAAGCGCCGCGTCAGCGGCTACTACGAGGACGGTGGCGACGCCTACTACCTCCGCCTCGGCGAGGCCGGCTTCCGGGACAAGCTCTCCCGGTTCATGGGCTTCTGAAACGCACCGTTTTCCCCGTCGGGTGTCCCTGCTGTCGTCCCGCCCTGCTCGCAGAACCGCTCCCAGCAAGCGCGCGGGACCGGAGGTCCCGGTAGAAGCAGTGACCGATAGTCTCGCACGGTGTATACGGGGCGGGGACGTCGCTGGCGTCGGAAGGGGGACCGGGGGTCAGAACAGGCCGCGGAGCGCCGCGGCGACCCCCGCGAGGAAGCGCTCGATGCCGCCCGTCTCCGCTGTCGGGTCGGTGCCGACGTCGTCCTCCTCGGCGTCGTCGTAGCCATCGCCGTCGGTGTCCGTCGCAGTAGGGTCGGTGCCCAATCCGACCTCGACACCGTCCGCGAGGCCGTCGCCGTCCGTGTCGGGGGCAAGCGGGTCCGTCCCGACGTTCGCCTCCCTTTCGTCGTCCAGTCCGTCGCCGTCGGTATCGGCCACGAGGGGGTCGGTGGGACCGTCGGTCTCGGTCAGGTCCGACAGCCCGTCCCCGTCCGTGTCGAGGGCCAGCGGGTCCGTCCCCGCCGCGGACTCCTCGCCGTCGTCGAGGCCGTCACCGTCGGTGTCGACCGCACGCGGGTCGCTCCCGACATCGACCTCTTCGCCGTCCGCGAGACCGTCGCCGTCGGAGTCAGCGACGACCGGGTCGGTCCCCCGCTCCGATTCCTCACCGTCGTCGAGGCCGTCGCCGTCCGTGTCCGCGCGGGTCGGGCTGGTCGGCTCGGTGGACTCCTCACCGTCGTCGAGGCCGTCGCCGTCCGTGTCGCTCGCCAGCGGGTCAGTCCCGAGGTCCACCTCGAACCCGTCACTGAGTCCGTCACCGTCGGTATCGGGAGCGAGTGGGTCGCTCCCGACGTCGGCCTCCCTTCCATCGCTCAGGCCGTCGCCGTCCGAGTCACCCGCCGTCGGGTCGAGGCCGGCCTCGACCTCCTCCCCGTCGAGGAGGCCGTCGCCGTCCGTGTCCGCCGCGGTGGGGTCGGTCCCGCGGTCGTACTCCCCGCGGTCGTCGAGGCCGTCGCCGTCGGTGTCGCTCGCCAGCGGGTCGCTCCCGACGTCCACCTCGGTGCCGTCGCTCAGCCCGTCACCGTCGGTGTCGGCGGCCAGCGAGTCCGTGCCGAGGGTGCGCTCCGCGGCGTCGGACAGACCGTCGCCGTCGCTGTCGTCGCGGACCGTGGAGGTGAACAGCGAGGGGTCGTCGGGGACCGGGGGGACGTCGCTCCCGTCCACGTAGCGGTCGAGCCACGGACCGAAGGACTCGCCGCCGACGGCGACGACGATGGCCGAGAAGTCCCCGTAGGTCAGTTCGCCCTCGTGGGCGTTCATGCGGGAGAAGACGTCCTGGAAGGAGCGCGCGCCGTCCGTCTCGGTCCGGATGCGGGCATCGAGGGCGGCGACGACGCGCCGACCCTTCGTGTACTCCGTCAGCCGCGACGGCCAGGTGTCGCGGTCGGTCAGCGTCGCCCGCGCGCCCTCGTCGGTGGTCACGCGGCGGTGGAACTGACTGTACGCCAGGTCGCCGTTGTGCAACGCGAGCAGCGACTCGTAGTAGTCCGCGATGCCCTCGTCGGTCCACGCCATTCGGTCGCTCGGAGCGTAGACCTGTCGGGTGTGGACGTACTCGTGAACGGTCGTGAGCTTCCAGGCCGAGGCGTCGATGGCGACGTCGTATGCGCCGCCGACCGCCCGCCCGTTGGCGTACCCCGCGTACCCCGGCAGGTCGGGGACGTAGAAGAGGTTCACCCGGTCGACTCGACCGCCGACGGCGAGACCGGCGTCTGCGGCGTGGAGGCCGTCGAACAGCTCGGCCGTGCTGTGTTTCGGGTCGGCGGCGTCGGAGACGGTGATTCGGTACTCCTGTCGGGCGGAGCGCTCGGTGTACGTCGTCGCGGGGCCGAGCAGCGCCATCGTCGGACCGCGCTCGCCGACCTGCCCGGGAGCGAGGGCGATGCGCTCCTCGAAGGCCGGCGGCTCGTGCCAGTACGACCAGTGGACCCGGGCGTCCACGTCGTAGAGGTTGACGAGCATCCAGTCGGTGCCGGCGGCCGACGGCGGGGTCCCGGTCGCCCCCGTCGCCGCGCCGCCTGGGTCCACGACGTACTCGACGGTCGCCGGCGACCCGCCGGACCACTCGTAGCGCCCGTCGTCCGCCCGCCGGAACCCGTCGGTCGCCGCCACCGTCGCGCCGTCGGGGAGCCCGAGCGTCAGGCTGGCGACGTTCTCGGGGGCCGTGAGCGTCAGCCGGACCCCGACCTCGCCGTCCGCGACCCGAGCGACCTCGTAGCGCGCGAGGATGCCATCGTCGACGGATCCGGTGGTCGTCGGAGCCGCCGCCGTGTCCGCCAGCCCCGCCGGTGTCGCCGTGGTGACCGCGTCGAGGCCGCCCGCGCTCGCGCCGGCCGGGGCGACGGCACCGCTCGCGACGAGGAACAGTACGAGAAGAGAGAGAGTCCTCGTAGACAACATTGCTTCGAACAAAACTCCTCCGTCCGTGAATGTTTCGGCTACGAACCCGACGCCTTCATACCGCCCCGGACGGACGAAGTGATAGATGGACCAGCGGACGCGCGAGTACCTCCGGGGGCGCTTCGGTGACTACTACCGGCGGGGCTCGGTCTCCCCGCCACCGGCCGCCGACGAACGCGAGTGGGGCCACATCCCCTTCACCTCGGGCGAGGGGACGACGATGGTCCGCCACCAGTCGCATCTTGACCTGGGGGACATCGACACCTTCCTCGCGAGCGAGCGCCCGCGTCACGTCTACTTCTCGGCGGGGCGGTACGCGGACCCGAGTGCGGGGTCGATGGACGCCAAGGGATGGCGCGAGTCGGACCTCGTCTTCGACCTCGACGCCGACCACCTGCCCGGCGTGGACCCCGAGAACGACTCCTACGCCTCGATGCTCGCCACCTGCAAGGACGCCCTCCGGGCCCTGCTCGACTTCCTGGAGGACGACTTCGCCTTCGAGGACCTCACGGTCGTCTTCTCCGGGGGGCGGGGCTACCACGTCCACGTCCGCGACGGGTCGATACGGGGTCTGAGCCGCGACCAGCGCCGGGAGGTCGTCGACTACGTCCGCGGCATCGGGCTGGACGACGTGACGCAACTCACCCGGACCGAGACCGTCTCCGGAATGGGCCTGAAGAACCCCGTCGAGAAGCGCACCCTCCACACCGACGGCGGGTGGGGCCGGCGGGTCCACCGTCGCCTCCTCGCCGTCGCCGACGAGGTGCGCGCGCTGGACGAGTCCGAGGGAACCGCCCGCCTCCGCGAGTACGAGGGCATCGGGGAGAAGGGCGCGCGGACGCTGTACAACGCGATGACCGACAACTACGACGCGCTGGCCGCCGGGAACCTCGAAGCCGCCGGCCAGTACACCCGCAAACTGGCGGGGCTGCTGTTCGAGGACGCGGTAGCCGAGGAGGGCGCGCCCATCGACGAACCCGTGACGACGGACGTCAACCGGCTCATCCGCCTGCCGGGGAGCCTCCACGGCGGGAGCGGCCTCGCGGTTCGGCGCATCGACCGGGACGCCGTGGACGACTTCGACCCGCTGGTCGACGCCGTCCCGGAGCTCTTTCGCGGC
>CAYYSW010000180.1:2788-5840 GCA_964474395.1 uncultured Halobacteriales archaeon | reverse complement strand
GTCCATCTGGAAGTAGCCCTTCGTGGCGACGACCTGCTCCTCGCGGCGGCCCTCCAGTGCCTCCCCGAGGACGCGCTCGGACTCGCCGCGCGAGTACATGTTCGCCGTGTCGAAGAAGTTGATACCGAGGTCGATGGCCCGGTCGACCAGTTCGAGTCCCGCCTCCTCGTCGAGCACCCAGTCGCGCCAGTCGCTGGTCCCGAAGCTCATACAGCCCAGACAGATACGGCTGACCTCCATCCCGGTGTCGCCGAGCGTGGTGTACTCCATGGACGGGGGTCTCGCGGGCGGTACATAACTGTCTGCCAGCGTGGGGCCCGACCCGCGCCGGGGCCGCCACGGCCGGGTGACACAAGTGCCGGAACTGCGAAGGGGACGCATGAACACCTCCCTCGCCCGTACGCCCGACGGCTACCGCATCGAGGTGGCCCGCCGCATCGACGCCCCCGCCGACGCCTGCTGGGAGGTACTGACCGACACGACCCTGTGGCCGGAGTGGGGACCGAGCGTCCGCGCCGTCGAGTGCGAGGGCGGCGAACGGTACATCACGCGGGGGACGCGTGGTCGCGTCCAGTTGGCCGTCCCCGGCAAGCCGTGGGTGCCGTTCGAGGTGACCGCCTGCGGGGACTACCGCTGGACGTGGCGCGTGGGTGTGCCCGCCGGCGACGCCATGCGGAACGCCCTCGACGCCGCGCCGCGGGTTCCCGCGACCGGCCACCGGGTCGAACCGCTCGACGGGTCGGCCTGTCGGGTCGTCTTCGAGATACCGCCGCTGGCGGCCGGCTACGCGCTGGTCTGTCGGCGCGCGCTCGACCGCATCGCGCGGCTGGCAGTCGAAACGGACGGGAGTCGGGAAGGAGAGGCGTAGCCACGCTGTCGGGGACCTACAGGAGCGTACCGCAGAAACTGCTGTACTTACCGGGCGACGGTGAGCGCGTCGCGTACCTGTCGGAGGTCCTCGCCGAGGCCCGCGCCGTCGCACTCCTCGTTCGGGCACTCGAAGTGCCAGCCGTCGCGTGTCGCGCGTCGCTCGGCGAAGCGGTCGCCGCACTTCCCACAGAACAGCTGTGCGTCCGAGCAGGTGTCCTGGTGGAGTTCGAGGTCGAGTTCCGAACTGAACGTCCGCTTGCAGTTCCTGCAGGTGTGCGTCATACGCTTGTCTCACGTCTGCGAGGATATAATAATATCGCAAAATGCCGTGTGAAGGCCTGACAACCCTACATACGAGGGATTAGCGACGACGGATTCCGGCGCCGTCCGTCGGTTTCGGTGCCGTCCCGGAGACAGGTTCCGGACCGTTCGCCGCAGTGTGCCGTGTGGCCGTATCGCTCAGAACAGGCCGATTCCAAGCGAGTAGGGCCACTCCACGCCGGCGAGGGCGAGGAAGACCAGCGACCCGCCCAGCAGCGAGACGTTCTTGAGGAACTGCGTCGTCTCGTCCTGTTGCTGGTCCTCGGGGGCGTTCCAGAAGTCGTGCATCATGGGCGTCGAGACGAGCAGGAACAGCGCCAGCGCGCCCGCGCCGACGAGGGGGTAGACGCCGAGGACGATGGTGAGCCCGCCGACGAGGAGCATCCCGCCGGTGAACGGCACCATGAGCCCCGCGGCGGGGACGCCCTTCGCCTCGGCGTATCCGACCATCGACCCCGTGTCCGTGAAGTGATTGATGCCGGTGAACGCCAGCACCCCGCCGAACAGCACGCGTCCCAGCAACAGGACGAGGCCGGCGAGGGCGCCGTCGAACGGCGTCGTCTGGAGTATCATGCGTCCACCTCGTGGTCGCGTCGTGGTTTCGTCACGTTACCTGGTACGAGTGGGAACCGATATATCAGTTCCCGGACATTGGTGTCACCGGGTGGCGGCGGTGCCACCGGGTTACCGGTCCGACAGCGGCCCGACCAGCAACGCCTCCTCGACCAGCACCTCCGTTCCCCGGCGGATTCGCTCCGAGAGCGCCTGATGCGAGATGCCGAGGTCCGCCGCGATGTCCCCCAGGCCGGTATGCCGGGGGACCGAGAAGTACCCCTCCTCCCAGGCGGCGGTCAGCGCCTCGTACTGTTCGTCGGTGAGGCCGAAGCGTCCCGACGGGTCGCCCTCCATCTCGCGGATGTGCGTCACCTCGAAGGTGAGGCCGTGGCTCTCGCAGAAGTCGTCGGTCCGCGAGAGCGCGTCGTGGTCCGGATAGAGCACCCGGAGCGACCACGTCCGGCCGTCGCAGGTGGCGTTCATCACTGTCGCGTGGAGGGTCGTCACCATCTCCAGGACGAGGCCGACCTGTTCGACCCAGGTCATCCGGTAGAGCAGGTCCTCCTCGAAGTCGGCGAGCAACGAGAACTCCCGGACGCTCGGGTCCGATTCGAGTGCCGTCTCCAGCGTTTCCCGCTCCGCCCCCCGTGCCCAGACGAGGGGCATCACGACCCCGTTCCCGCTCTCGACGATTCGCTCGCAGTCGAACGCGACATCCGGGAGCGACCGGAGCGTCTCGCAGAGGGCGAACTCCTCGGCAGGAACCTCTGCACGTGTAATCGTCGCCATCTCCGAGCGCTCACAGGGATGACCCGATTGTAAACCTATCTCATCGCGCCGACCGTCACGTCCCGTGCTGGCCCGTGCCGGTGTCGGCCCGGCCCCCGGTCTCGGGCGACCGGAGCAGGTCGTCGTACCCCTCGGGGAGTCGGTCGCGCAGGTCCGACAGTTCGCCCTCGCTGACGGCCGCCGCGAGCGTCTCTGAGACGGCCGGGACGACCGTCCCCGGGTCCGTCTCGCCGTCCAGGTCCGACGCGACGCGCTCCTCGAACTCCTCGCGGGAGAACTCCTCGGCGTCGTCGGACGCCCCCGTGATGAACGGGTCCGCGATGCCCTCGGGGAGCTGTGCGGCGAGGTCGCCGGCCGCCTCCTCGTCGAGCCGACGCCCGAGCGTTCCCAGCACGGCGTTCGTCGCGGTCCGCGCCTCCTCGATGCTACCCAGTCCCGCGTGGTCCTGCACGCGGGTCAGGAACTCGTTCTCTCGCATCGGGGGATCCGACAGGCGGGGGCCGTTTGGGCTGTGCTC
>CAYYSW010000180.1:341-2778 GCA_964474395.1 uncultured Halobacteriales archaeon | reverse complement strand
CCCCCCCCGCCCCGCCGCACCCGCCCGGCGGGGCCCGCCTGCGCGGGCCCCCCTCCAGGGCACCGCGGGGGGCCAACACGACCGCGGGGGGACCGCCGACGGTCAGGTCACTCTCGGTCCCGGTCGGCCAGCCATTCGAGGAACGTGGCGACGCCGCTGGGGTCGGGCACGCGGAACGTGGCGGCGGTGTCCTCGCCGGAGCCGACGTGGACGCCGATACCGTCCTCGGCGACGGCCGCGAACGCCGACTCGTCGGTGCTGTCGTCGCCGACGTACATGGGGAGGTAGTCCCTGGGGACCTGCTCGCGGAACTTCCTGACGGCGTCGCCCTTCCCGTAGTCCAGGTCCGGGCGGAGTTCGATTGCGGACTTCGCGGGCGTCAGGCGGAGGTCACCGTCGGCGACGTCCTCGACGGTCGAGCGGACGAGCGCCCGGACGTGTGTCGTCCGATCGTCCGACGCGAGGCGGTGGTGGACCGTGGCGGTCACGCCCTTGTCCTCGACGTGGCAGCCCTCCTCGTCGGCGAGGCGGTCGCGGAGTTCCGCACAGACCGCCCGGACCGTCTCGCGGTGGTCCTCGGCGACGGGGTGGACCATCGTCTCGCCGTTCTCATAGACCTCGAGGCCGTGGTTGCCGGCGTAGTAGATACCGTCCAGGCCCACCCGCTCGCGGACGTCCGCGAGCTCCCGGCCGCTGATGACCGCGATGCGGACGTCCTCCCGGTCGGTCAGCGCGTCGAGTGCCCGCCGGCACTCGGCGGTCGGTTCGACCGCCGTCGGGTCCTCGGCGATCTCCGCGAGGGTCCCGTCGAAGTCCAGACAGAGGAGCACTCCCCCGGCATCGTCGAGGCACTCGTCGATACGGGACAGCCAGTTCCCGACCAGCGGGGCCTGCTCGTCGCTCCCGGACCCCGAGTGGGGGGCATCGGACATACGCCCGCTAGCTCACCGCCCGGCATGGTATTTTCGTCGCCTGCGCCTGCCGGTAAACGAGACGCTACGGGGGACTGTCACGGCGGACGGTCGGTGCGGCCGCTCGGGAGGCGCGGACAGGTACGAAAAGGAGGGGTCGGACGCCGGGGGTGGGTCAGGCGCCGAAGCGGTTCCGGAGCCCCCGGAGCAGTCCGCCGTCGTTCTCGGCGTCGGCGAGCGGGTCGAGCCGGAGGTACGGGAAGACCTGTGCGGCCGCCTCCGGGTCGAGGCGCACCGTCCCGCGGTGCTTGTCGAACTCGACGATGCCCATCTCGTCGAGCTTCGGCAGGTGGCACTGGTAGAGACCGATGTACACGCGCTTGCGCTGCGCCGAGGTGAGTTCCAGCTCCGAGATGCCGTTCTCGGCGGCGGCGATGTACTCGGCGAGGTTACCGATGTTCGCCGCCCCGTCGTTCTCGTCGAGGTAGTTCAGTGTCGCGCGCCGACGGCTGTTCGTCAGCGCCTCGAAGACGGTGTCCTTCGAGAGCACCGCCGGACCGGCGTCCTCTTCGGCGACTTCCTCGCCCACCCCGTGTGTCTTCTCGTCGATGGTCGTCTCCCGTGCCGCGGGAGCGTCAGTGCTCATGCGCGCACCCCCACGGGACCGAAGTCGCGTCGCGTCTGTCGTCCTGCACTGCCATCGTCGGAGGTTCTTCCAACCATACTCTACGTATCGGAGACAGTGTTGATAACTAATCATTCCGTATCCCGGGACGGTTTCGGGGTAACGACCCCGTACTGGCCGTTGGGGGAACTGCCCCGTCGGAACCGCACAGACCCCCGAATACGAAGGCGTAGCGGGTCGTTAACCGCTCATTATGGTGCTATAGCGAGCGATTACCGGACAGAAGGGCGTCACCTTCCGGGGGTTAGCGGCCCGGTAGGCAGGGGCCCGTTTCGGGGTGGCGCGCGCCTCACTCCTCGCGGTCGGGATAGGCGGCGTCGAGGAGGTCGGGGTCCGAGAGGATGCGGTCCCGGACGGGGGCGACGAGGTCGGCGATGTAGTCGGCCGTCGCGTTCTTCAGGTCCTGCGGGTGGAGTTCCTCGTCGACGAAGTCCGCCTCGAGGGACTCGTAGTCCTCGTAGGTCAGGTCGCCGCCGAACTTCTCGGGGCGCTCGACGACGAACGACTCGTCCTGTTCGTCGAGGAGGGGGAAGACGAGAAAGCGGACGTACTCGAGGACGCCGTTCTCCTCCACCTCGCCCATCGGGCAGTAGGCGCTCTGGAGTTTCTCGGCGACCTCGTCGCGGGAGTCGGTGAGGTTGACCTTCGAGGCGGTGTCGCTGGCGCTCATCTTCCCGCCGGTCAGTCCCGACAGGAGGGGGGCGAACACGCAGACGGGCTTGTCGTAGCCGTAGTCGGGGAGCAGTTCGCGTGCGAGCATGTAGATACCCCGCTGGTCGATGCCGCCGTAAGCGATGTCGGCGTCGAGCGCCGCCACGTCGAGGCTCTGCATCAGCGTGTA
>CAYYSW010000180.1:0-331 GCA_964474395.1 uncultured Halobacteriales archaeon | reverse complement strand
GAGATGGTCGTGTCGGCCATCATCCGGTAGAGGTCGAGCGTGTAGGGCTCCCCGAGTTCGAACTCCGTCCCACGGACGAACTCGATGCGGTCGGGGTCCGCGCCGGCCGCGTCGACCATCGCCTCGATGGCGACCTGGTAGTAGTCGGCGCGGGCCTCGAGCAGGTCGAAGGGGCTCTTCTCGTCGTCGAGGTGCGCGTGGAGGTCCGCGACGAGCACCGTCACCTCGACGTCGGCCCGGAGGAAGTCGGCGAGCTTCCGGAGCGTGGTGAAGTGCCCGATGTGCATCTCGCCGGTCGGCGCGTAGCCGATGTACGCGCGGGGCTCCTCGC
>CAYYSW010000179.1:0-5853 GCA_964474395.1 uncultured Halobacteriales archaeon | reverse complement strand
CTTCCTCTCGCTCCCGGCCGACGTGATGATGACCGAGACCGACGCGTCGCCGGAACCGCTGGGGGCGATTCCGACGGCCGGCCGGGGGGACGCCGCACAGATAGCCGAGGCCGCCGACCTCCTCGTCGAGGCCGAAGAGCCCGTGATAGTTCTCGGCGACCACGTCGCCCGCGCGGGCGGGGCGGAGGCCGCCGTCGAACTCGCCGAGGCGACGGGGGCGCGCGTCCACGGCGAGATGCTCGCCTGCGAGGTGAGCTTCCCCACGGACCACGACCAGTGGCTCTCGTTCATCCCGCCCCGCGAGGAGTTCGCCTCGATGCTGCTGAACACCGACACGCTGGTGTTCGTCGGCACGTCGACGAACACGACGCTCCTCCCCCACGAGTCGGACCTCGTCCCCGAGGACGCCGCCTGCGTCCACGTCGGCAACGACCCCGACGAGGTGGGGAAGCTGTATCAGGCCGACGCCGCCGTCGTCGGCGACCCCGGCGAGGTGATGGGCGAGCTCGCCGGTCTCGTCCGCGAGCGACTGGGCGACGACGAACGCGAGCGCCGCCTCGACTCCGTCCGCACGCTCAAGGAGTCGATGGCGGGGACGCTCGCCGGCGTCGGGACGGGCGACGCCGAGGAGGGCGACACGCGCGCCTCGAAAGCGGAACTCGTCGACGCCATGGAGTCGGTGGCCCCCGACGCCTACGTCGTCGACGAGGGCGTCACCTCGAAGTACCCGCTCATGCTGCGCTGGCCGCTCCAGCCCAACCAGTTCATCTCGAACAAGGGCGGCGGCCTCGGCTACGGCCTCCCGGCGAGCGTCGGCGCGGCGATGGCCGAGAGCGAGCGCGAGGACCCCCGAGAGGTCGTCGGCTACATCGGCGACGGATCGTATCTCTACTACCCACACTCGCTGTACTCGGCGGCGCGCTACGACCTCGACCTGACGGTGGTGGTCTCGGACAACCGCAACTACCGCATCCTCAAGGACAACACGAACGCCCTGTTCGGCGGGACCGACGAGGACCACACGTTCGTCGGGATGGACTTCGAGCCGCCGGTGGACATCCCGAAGAACGCCGAGAGCCACGGCGCGGAGGGCCGGCTGGTCGAGTCCGCCGACGACATCGCGGGCGCCTTCGAGGACGCCGTCGGCACGCCGGGGCCGGTGGTGCTGGACGTCCTCGTCCACGACTGAGGCGGGCGGGCGACGCGCGGACCGCGCCCCCGGCGGGCGACACGCCGGGGACGGTGCGTCATCAGGCAGCGGACTTTTTCCCGGTCGGTCGAAGGCGGACCCGTACGATGAACTGGACACACGCCCGTTCGGAGGCCGGTCGATGGATGCAGTGGCGGAACGACGTACAGTCCGACCACTACGTGACGGTCGCCCGCGCGCCGCCCGGCGAGCGGACCGACTGGGTCGTGGTCCACCACGTCGGGTCGCGGGCGTTCGACGAGCCCGAGGCGGACCGGACCGTCCTCGCACGCCACCAGTTCGGAACACAGGACGCCGCCTTCGGCCACGCCAACGGCTACATGAACCGCTCGCCGGCCGGCCACGACGTCGGGGCCGGCGACGAACGGGCGACCGAATCCGCGACAGTTTGAGGGGGGAAGAATCGGACGCGGGCGGTTCGGCGGGTCACTCCATGAGGACGCGACGGCGGGCGACGACGCTGACGCCGTCTTCGACCCGCTCGGTTCGCACCCGCAGCGGGAGCGTCTCCCACGCGACGGGGCTCAGCGCGAGCAGGTCGCCCTCGCTGGTCCCCATCCACTCGTCCCCGGACTCGGTGTCCCAGCAGCAGGGACGCCACGCGCCGGATTCGAGTCGCTCCCAGATGTCCACGTCGCCGTAGTAACGGCCGTCGGACCCCCGGTAGACACTGTTGGTCACCACGGAGCGGCTTATCCACGAGTAGGGGATTACCGTTTGCGCTAACTATACTAGTAGCCGGCCGGTCGGGGGGCTACATGTGTACTACCCTTCGCGGCTCCCTGGGAATCCGGGGGGTTCGAGGGGCGTTCCGGGAAGCGAGCACCCTCGGCGGGTGCGCTCAGTCGTCGGCGTCGGGTTCGACGCGGACGCGCGCACCCTCTGCCGTCTCGGGGAATATCTTTCCCGGGTTGAGCGTGTCGTTGGGGTCGAACGCCCGCTTGATACGGCGCATCGCCTCGACGCTCGCCTCGCCGTGTTCGAGGTCCATGTACTCGCGTTTCCCGAGACCGATGCCGTGTTCGCCGGTGGCGGTGCCACCGAACTCGATGGCCTTCTCCACCACCCGCTTGTACACCTCGGTCCCCCGCTCGTAGGCGTCCTCGTCGCCTTTCTCGACGAGGACGGTGTAGTGGACGTTGCCGTCCCCGGCGTGCCCGAAGCAGGGGACGGGTATGCCGTACTCCGCCTCCAGTTCCTTCGCGTACTCGATGATGCGCGGCAGTTTGCTGATGGGGACCGTCACGTCGCCGGGCTGGAGAGGCCTGAGGTCGGGGTCCCACGCCCGGAGGGCGAAGGCCAATTCCTTGCGAGACTGCCAGAGCGTCTCCATGTCCTCCTCCTCGGCCATCTCGAAGCGCTGGACGTCGTGGGACTCGAAGATGGTCTCACAGAAGGCGATCTCCTCCTCGATGCCGTGGTTGGCGTGGAACTCGAGGAACGTCATCGGGGCGTCCGGGAGACCGGTGTCGAGATACGAGTTGGCGATCTCGGCGCTCGTCTCGTCGATGAGCTCGATCTTGGCGACGTCCACGCCCGAGCGGACGGCGTCGAAGACGGCTTCCGCGGCGTCCTCCAGCGTGGGGAAGATCGCTCGCCCGCCGCGTATCTGCTCGGGGAGCCCCTCCAGTTCGAGGGTGGCACGCGTGACGACCCCGAGGGTGCCCTCGCTCCCGATGAGGAGGCGACGCATGTCGTAGCCGCTGGAGGTCTTGACCGCCTTGCTCCCCGTCTTGATGACCGACCCATCGGCGAGGACCGCCTCCAGCTCCAGCACCCAGTCGCCCACCTCGCCGTACTTCACCGTCTGCATCCCGCTGGCGGCGTTGGCGATCATCCCGCCGATGGTCGAGAGGTCGCCCGAGGAGGGGAGCGGCGGGAAGAACAGGCCGTGCTTCTCGACGGCCTCGTTCACCGCAGAGCCCATCACGCCCGGCTGGACGTCCACCTGGAAGTCGTCGGGGCGGACGTCGAGGACCTCGTTCATCTCCATGAGATTCATGCTGATGCCCCCGTGGGCGGGGACGGCGTTGCCCTCCAGGCTCGTCCCGGCGGCGTAGGGTGTCACGGGGACGCCGCGGTCGTCGGCGGCCGCGAGGACCCGCGAGACGTCCTCGGTCGACTCGGGGCGGACGACGGCGTCGGGGACGACCGCCTTGTCGCTCCCCTCGGTCCCCCAGTCCGTGGAGTGGTCGGTTCGGTCGCCCTCCTCGAAGGAGACGGCGACGTCGAGGGCGTCGAGAAACGAACAGTCGTGTGGCATGTGTTCACGTCGGGGTCGCCGGGTGGTTAAGTCTAGCGTGCCACACCTGTGGGAAACGGGCTCGCCGTGGTGAGCGGGTTTATCCCGGCGCGGCGAGTGGCCACGGACGTATGCGAGCCATCGAGGTGACGGAGTTCGGCGGAACCGAGACGATGAGCGTCGTCGAGCGGGACGTGCCGGAACCCGGCGAGGGACAGGTCCGCATCGAGGTGCGGGCGGCGGGCGTCAACTTCGCCGACATCATGCAACGGCGCGGCCACTACCAGGGCGGCCCGGAACCGACGTACGTCCCGGGGATGGAGGTCGCGGGCGTCATCGACGCCGTCGGCGAGGGCGTCGACCGCGAGGAAGGCGAGCGGGTCGTCTCGCTGGCCGGACGGGGCGGCTACGCCGAGTACACCGTCGCGGACGCGAACGGCCTGTTCGACGTTCCCGAGTCGATGTCCTTCGAGGAGGCCGCCGGCTTCCCTGTCCAGTTCCTCACCGCGCACAACGTGCTCCACGAGTGGGGTGAACTGGAGGAGGGCGAGCGGGTCCTCATCCACGCCGCCGCCGGGGGCGTGGGAACCGCCGCCGTCCAGATAGCACGCGAGGCGGGCGCCGAGACGTTCGGCACCGCGAGCAGCCAGGAGAAACTCGACCTCGCCGCCGACCTCGGGCTGGACCACCCGATAAACTACACCGAGACGGAGTTCGCCGAGGCGGTGAACGAGGCCACCGACGGCGACGGCGTGGACCTCGTCCTCGACGGTATCGGCGGCGACACCACCCAGCAGAGCCTGGAGTGTCTGACCCACTTCGGCCGGATGGTCAGCTACGGGGCGGCCAGCGGCGAACCGGGCCACCCCGACACGGCGACGCTCCTGTTCAACAACCAGCGGGTCATCGGCTACCACCTCGGGCAGGGGATGGCCCGCGACCCCCAGCGGGTCATGCAGGCCGTCGGCCCGCTGACGGAGCTGCTCGCCGACGGCACGCTGGAGGTCGTCGTCGGCGAGACGTTCGACCTCGAGGACGCCGCCGAGGCCCACGAGTACATCGAGAACCGCGAGTCGAGCGGGAAGGTCGTCCTGAAGCCGTAGGGCGGCGGTACCAGTTCACTCCGGTATCGCGCCCGTGTCGACGTCCTCGCGCCGTCCGTCGAGTATCGCGAAGCGCTCGCCGCGGCGCAGTTCGAGCCACCTGAGCAACCGCTCCGCCCACACCAGTTTCCGGCGCTTCATCGGATCCACGTTCGGGTCGTCGAAGTCCCAGCCCGGAAAGACCAGCCTGTCGGCACCGAAGTGGTCTGCGAGGAACGCCGCCCGGTCGCCATCGGTGAACCCGCCGAAGTTCTCGACCGGCCCGACCGGTTCGGCCTGCGTCGTCGGGAGGACCCACTCGCCGGCCATCTCCGGGACCCACTCCTCGACCGCCGGGACGTTGTCGCCGTGGGCGTGGGCGGCGACGGGGACGCCCTTGCGGGTCAGGTCGACCGCCGTCTCCGGGTTCTTGTCGAGGTCGGTCACCATCAGGTCCACCGCGACGCCGGCGTCCAGACAGACGTCGGCGGCGGCCGAGGCGGCGACGACCACCTCGGCGTCGCGGGCGAGGCTGAGTTCCTCGGAGAGGGACGGGGCGGCGCCGACGACGGCGACGCGCGCCCCGTCGAGTCCCGCCAGCCGGCCGGTGTCGAAGGGGTCGGTCAGGTCGGCGAGTCGGTCCCGCGCCCGCTCGTCGCCCGAGCGGTCGAAGCCGAAATCCGCGAGCACCGCCTCGTAGACGGGGGCCCAGTCTGTATAGCGCATACTACCGGGAGGAAATATCGATGGGCCGGGCGGTCACGAGTACCCCTACCCGTGTGACCGACCGGCTCGCATCCGTCGGTTCCGCCGGGCCCGGCATAAGTTTTCTCTTAGCTCCAGGGTGTTCGTCTGACGTGTGTACGACGCCCGTCGGTACGGGTACGGACGTCATTCGAGCGCCTCGCGGAGCGCCCCCGACACCGCCTCCAGACTGGCCGGGAGGTCGCCGGCCAGTCCGCGGAGCGCCCCCGGCGTCCCGACGAGGAGGCCGGCCGCCTCGCCGGGGGCGTATCGGGCGCCGTGGTCGCCCGCCAGCGTCGCCAGCGTCGCCCGTTCGTCGGCGTCGAGGCCCGACACTTCGAAGACGCGGGTGACGGCGTGGGCGGCGTGCCCGGCGTCGGCGCCGACCCGGTCGACGTGGCGTTCGGCCTCGCGTTCGGTCGTCACGTCGAGTTCCTCGACGCTCGGGGTGCGGACCCGCGACCGGGCGAAGCGCTCGCCGATGAGGGCGGCGTCGCGCGTCTCGGCGACGTCGTGGGTGCGGACGACGTGGGCGCCGCGTTCGACGGCCATCGCGGTGGCGGCGAGCGAGACGG
>CAYYSW010000178.1:0-5862 GCA_964474395.1 uncultured Halobacteriales archaeon | reverse complement strand
GAGTGGGAGGAGGCGGGCGCGGTGAAGGCCAACCCCGACGCGCCCCAGTTGCCGGCGCGACGACGGGCGCTCCGCGAGGGCAAGACCGTCTACATGGCGGTCCCGCGCCTCCGTGACGCCGACTGCTTCGTCGAACTCGACCCCGATCGACTGGACGACACCGACGCGGCGGCGACGGTCAGCGGGATGGACGACGCGGGCGTCCGCGTCGGCCCCGACGAGATGCCGCACGTCGACCTCGTGCTCTCGGGGAGCGTCGCGGTGACGGAGGGCGGCGCACGGGTCGGGAAGGGCGAAGGGTACTCGGACCTGGAGTTCGCCGTCCTCACCGACCTCGGCCTCGCCGACGACTCGACGACCGTCGTCACCACGGTCCACGAGCGACAGGTCGTCGACGACGACGTCGAGACGGGACCACACGACGTCCCGATGGACGTCGTCGTGACCCCCGACCGCGTGATTCGGACCGGCGCGACGGAACGGCCCGACGGCATCGACTGGGACCTGCTCTCCGAGGAGCGCATCGCCGAGATACCCGTCCTCGACCGCCTTCGAGGGTGAGGTGAGTCCCGACGGCGACGGGGGCGAGGACGGGACCCACGAACGAGAACGGGACCGGGGCCGAGACGGGACCCGCAGGTATTTTTTCCGTGGCGGAGACCACCGACCGTGCGACTCGTACAGGTCGGTATCCCCGAGGGGAAACGCGGCGTGGTACTCGAGGTCCTCGACGACGCGGGCGTCGACTACGTCGTCAACGACGAGACGAGCAACCGCGGGTACGACGGGACGGTGTCGTTCCCGCTCCCGACGAGCGCCGTCGAGGAGGTCCTCGACGACCTGCGCGAGGTCGGTGTCGGCGAGAACGCCTACACGGTCGTCACGGAGGCCGAGACCGTCGTCTCCGAGCGGTTCCAGGACCTCGTCGAGGAGTACTCCGAGGAGAAGAGCGAGGAGCGTATCGCCCGCGAGGAGCTCAAGGCCAAGGCCGAGGGGTTCTCCGATTCCTTCTGGACGTACGTGACGATGACGCTCGTCAGCGCCATCGTCGGCACCGCTGGCCTCCTGCTCGACTCGCCGGCGACCGTCGTCGGGTCGATGGTCATCGCCCCGCTCATCGGGCCGGCGCTGTCGGCCTCGGTGGGGACGGTCATCGACGACGACGAACTGTTCGTCCGCGGGGTGAAGCTCCAGATACTCGGCCTCGTTCTCACCGTCGTCGCCGCCACGCTGTTCTCGCTGTTCGTCCGGACCGTGGGTATCGTCCCGCCGACGCTCGACCCGACGACGCTCGCGGAGGTCAGCGAACGCCTCGCGCCCGACGCGCTCTCGCTGGCCGTCGCGCTGGGGGCTGGCGTCGCCGGCATCGTGAGCCTCACCGCGGGCGTCTCGACGGCCCTCGTCGGCGTGATGATAGCCGTCGCCCTCATCCCACCGGCGGCGGCCGTCGGTATCTCCATCGCGTGGCGACTCCCGGGGGCAGCACTCGGCGCGACGGTCCTCACGCTCGTCAACCTGCTGTCCATCAACCTCGCGGCGCTGGTCGTGCTGTGGTACCTCGGCTACCGCCCCGAACCGTTCTTCCGCTGGCGGGAGGCCCGCAGCGCGACGGCCAAGCGGCTGGTCGTGCTGGTCGCCGCCGTCGCCGTCCTCTCGCTGTTCCTCGGGGCCGTCACCTACAGCAGTTACACGACGGCGACCACCGAGCAGAACATCAGGGGTGCCGTCGCCGACGCGCTCGAGGGCCGCGAGGACGCGACGCTCATCGAGGTGAGCATCGAACAGACGAACGAGTACATGCTGTTCAGCGAGCCGAGTCGCGTCGTCGTCACCGTCGGATCACCCCCCGGCGAGAGCTCCGAGGCCATCGCCCGGTTGCTCGACGAGCGGATAGACGAGGCCGTCGGCAGCGACGTGACGGTCCAGGTCCGCTACGTCGAGGTCCGGACCGTGCCGTCGCGCGCCAGTCCCGACCGACTGTCCGCCGGGACCGGACTGTCGGACCCGCTCGCCGCCCGGCCCGCGGGCGGAGCGTGGTGAGATGCGCTCCCAGCACGCCCTGTTTCCCGCCGGCACCCGCGACCCCGTCGAGGAGGAGACGGAGGGCGCGGACCCGACGGTGCCGTTCGAGCCTCAAACGGCGGTTTGAGGCTCCGAGAGGTTCATCGAGTGAGCGCACCATACGTACTCATGGACTTCGACAGCGAGCCCACCCCCCGATCGTATCGCTCCCTTCTCCCGCTCCTCGTTGGCGCCCTCGTCGTCCTCGCGGGCTGTCTCGGCGCGGCACAGCCCGCCGCCCCGCCCACGCCCGGTCCCGAGGCGGGGACGGTGAGCGTCACCGCCACCGGGAGCGCCTCGGCCGCCCCCGACCGGGCGCTCGTCCACCTCTCGGTCGTCGGGCAGGCTGCGACGGCTGACGAGGCACGGAGTGACGCCGCGACCGACGCCGACCGGATGCGGAGCGCCCTCCGCGACGCCGGCGTCCTCGACGACGCGGTCCGCACGACCGGTTTCGTCCTCCACCCCGAGTACGACTACACGGAGTCGGGCCGCGAGCTCCTCGGCTACCGCGCCGTCCACACCTACCAGGTCGAACTCGACGACGTGACCCGCGCGGGCGAGGTCATCGACGTCGCCGTCGCGAACGGTGCCGAGGGCGTCGACTCCGTGCAGTTCACCCTCAGCGACGAGCGGCGCGCTGAACTCCGTAGCGAGGCCCTCGCTGCCGCCATGGACGACGGCCGCGCCGACGCCGAGACCATCGCCGAGGCGGGTGACGCCACCCTCGGCGGCCTCGTCTCCGCCAGTACGACTGAACTCAGCTACGGCCCGATACCCTACTACGCCGAGACGGCCGCCCGGGACGGCGCCGCGACGGTCCTCGAACCCGGCGACGTCACCGTCACCGCGAGCGTCACGGCCGTCTACGAACTCGACTGAGCGCCGGACCGCCGGCTCGCCGAGTCCTGCCCGTCCCGGACGACGCCACTCGCGGCTTCGCCGCTGGCATCTCCGAGGCGCTCACGGCTCGCTCCCCGCTCCGCTCGCCGTTTCGCCTCCTCGCTCGTCTCCCGACCGTCTCGTTCCTTCGGTCCCTCCGAGTCCCGCTATCCCTCGTACGGCAGTTCGACCTCCCAGTCGACCGCCTCGACCGCTACGTCGACCAGTTCCTCGACGCCCTCGCCCGTCTCGACGCTCAGGTAGTGGTCGGCATCGAGGTCGCGCGAGCGGTCGGCCTTCGAACACACCGTCAGGACCGGGATGTCGACGAAGCGCTCGGCTATCTCGTCGCGCAGCGCGAGCTGGGTCTCGACGGGGTAGCCACACTCCGCGCTGGCGTCCACGAACACGAGGATGCAGTCCGCGAGGTGTTCGAGGGCGCTGACCGCCTGTCGCTCGATGCCGTTGCGGTCCTCGGCGGGCCGGTCGAGCAGGCCCGGCGTGTCGATGAGCTGGTGGCGGATGTGGTCGCGCTCGACGTGCCCGACGCGGATCTGCCTCGTGGTGAACGGGTAGGAGGCGATCTCGTTTCGGGCGTTCGTCACCGCGTTGACGAACGTGGACTTGCCGACGTTGGGGTAGCCGGCGATGACGATAGCCGGTTCGTCGGGGCGGATGTCGGGCAGTTGCCGGAGGGTGTCCCGGGCCTCGCCGAGCGCGAGGAGGTCGTCCTCGACCTCCTCTGCGACCGAGGCGAGGCGGGCGAACGCCTGCTTGCGGTGTTTGCGCGCGAGGTCCACGTCCACGTTGCGGAGTTTCGACTGGTACTCGTCGCGGATGTGGCCGGCCTGCCGACCCGCCCACATCACCTCCGAGAGGTGCTTGCGGAGGCCGTCGACGCCCCCGGGGCAGTCGCCGTGGGCCGGGACGACCGCGTCGGCCAGTTCGTAGTAGAACGGGTCGACGATGTCGAAGTCGGGCCAGGAGGTGGTCACGTTCTGGAGGTTGTCCGAGATGATGTTCGCCGCCGTCTGGAGCATCGACTGCTGGGCTTCGAGGCCCGTCTTGGCCCGCCCCGCCCGCGCCGCACGCGAGAACGCCTTGTCGATGAGTTCCTCCGACCGCGGTACCGTCTGGAGGTTCTCGAATGTCATACGACCTGTACTGTGTCAGCGGTGAAAAGCGCGTTCCTTGGGGCCTCACACGACGGCACGGATTTACCGTCAGCGAACCTAGTGGTACTATGACGAACTGGCGTGCGGTCGTGGCCGGGTTCCTCGTGGCGTTCACCGTCGGGCTGCTGGGGGTCGCACTCCCCGTCCTCGGGCAGGCCGGCGCGGGGCTTCTCGGGGGGTTCGTCGCGGGCTACCTCGGCAGTCGGTCGCTGTTCGGCGGGGCGTGGCACGGCCTGCTTTCGGGCGCACTCGTCGGGGTCGTCTTCGCCGTCCTCCTCGTCCTCGCAGGGGCGGTCCTCGGCGGCCTGACCGGGTCCGTCGAGGCGCTGGTCGGGAGCGCGGGTCTCGCGGTCGTCGTCCTCGTCGTCGCCGGCCTGCTCGCCGTCCCCAGTGTCGTCGGCGGGGCCGTCGGCGGACTGGTGCGCTGAGCACCGCGTCGCGTCGTACGCTGTCGTACCGCATCGTACCGTGGGGACGACAGTCACGCCCGGCGGCAACGATTTAGTCCCGAGTCGTCTACGGGGACCATGGTCAACTGGCGTGCGGTCCTCGTCGGCTTCGCCGTCGAACTGGTCCTCGGCTCCGTCGGCATCCTCCTCCCCGGCCTCGGACAGCTGGGCGCGGCGGTCATCGGCGGGTTCGTCGCGGGCGTCATCGCGAAGGGGAGTATCGGCAACGGCGCGTGGCACGGTCTGCTGGCGGGGGCCATCGGCGGCGTCGCCGTCGTCGTCGTCCTCGGAATCCTCGCGACGACGGCCCTCGGCATCGGGGGCGGTCCCGGCGGCGCCGTCTTCGGGCTCGGCCTGACGACCTTCCTCGTCGTCGTCTGGTTCCTCATGTCCCTGCCGAGCGCCGTCGGCGGCGCCCTCGGCGCGGCGATGGCCTGAGCGGTCGGGCGAGCCGGCGGGGTCGACCCCGTGTCGTACTGTTTTGTGGTCGGCCCCCGTACCCCTCGCATGGCCGAAATCGACGCGGACACGCTCCTGCCCAACGACCACGTGAAGGGGATGGCCCTCGAGGGCGACATCACCCAGATACACCGCGGGAACCCCTACGCCGAGGCCGGCGACACCTTCGAGGTCGAGGGGAGGACCTTCGAGGTGACCGACGTCACCCACCGCACCCTCGGCGACCTCACCGACGAGGACGCCCGCGCCGAGGGGTCGGAGGACCTCGAAGCCTACAGAAAGCGACTGGAACACGCCCACAGCGACGGGTTCGAGTGGGACGACGACGCCGAGGTGGTCCGCCACCGCTTCGAGCGCCGCGAGTAGTCGGGCGACGAGGGGTCAGCGCCGGTCGGCGAGTTCCGCGAGGAGGTCCTCGACGTCCATGTCCTTCATCGAGAGCAGGACGAGCAGGTGGTAGACGATGTCGGCGGCCTCGTGGGCAAGCTCCTCGCGGTCGTCGTCCTTCGCCGCCAGGATCAGCTCGGTCGTCTCCTCGCCGAGCTTCTCCAGGACGGCGTTCTCGCCCTTCTCGTGGGTGAACAGCGACGCGGTGTAGGAGTCCTCGGGGAGCTCCGCCTTGCGTGACTCGACGACCGCGAACAGCTCGTCGAGTATCTCGTCGGTCTCGGCGGAGTCGTCGTCCGTCATCGCTCCATCAGCTCCCGGATGTCGTCGAGTTCCGCGTACTCGTCGGGGCCCTCCGCATTCTCCGCGAAGACCGTCTCGTCGACCTCGATGTCGCCGTCGGTCCGGGCGGCCAGCGCCAGCGAGTCGCTGGGCCGGGCGTCGACGAC
>CAYYSW010000177.1:0-5866 GCA_964474395.1 uncultured Halobacteriales archaeon | reverse complement strand
TGGCCGTCTCACAGCGCGGACACCAGTTGACGGGGTGTTCGTCGCGGTAGACGTAGTCGGAGTCGGCCATCCGGACGAACGAGCGCTGGGTCTCCCCCCAGTACTCGGGGTCCATCGTGCGGAACTCGTGGTTCCAGTCCTGGGAGAACCCGAGAACGTCCATCGTCTCGCGCATGGAGTCGATCTGCTCTTCGGTGTGCTCGATGCACAGGTCCCGGAACTCCTCGCGTGAGACGTCGTTGCGGTTGATGCCCTGGTTCTCCTCGACTTTGACCTCCGTCGGCAGGCCGTGACAGTCCCAGCCCTGCGGGAACAGGACGTCGTCGCCCTGTAGGCGATGGTAGCGGGCGGCGAAGTCCATGTAACACCACCCCAGCGCACTCCCGATGTGGAAGTCCCCGGTGGGATACGGCGGCGGCGTGTCGATGACGTAGTCGGGACGCTCGTCGTCGTCCGCGTAGGCGTAGAGGTCGCCCTCTCGCCACGCTTCGCGCCACTTGCGCTCGATACGGTCCGGGTCGTACTCGTCCGGTAGGTCGGTCATGGTCTACTGAATGCGGTCGGTCGCCGGGCGATGCCCCGAGAGAAGGAACTTACACACGTACTACTGGCGACCGGTACATACACCGGCGTAGTCGAGTAGATAGGATAAATCTTCGTGTCCTCGGTTGACGCGGGCCGCGGACGGTGGAACCGTCCCGCCACCTGGTCTCGGGTGCGAGATAGCCGACGAGCGTGGAACCACAACCACTACCTCTCCCCACCCGGAGTCGCGGGTATGCAACTGGGAGTCGTCGGCCTCGGACGGATGGGGCGCATCGTCGCCGACCGCGCCATGGACGCCGGCCACGACGTGGTGGCCTTCGACGTGGACGAGACGGCCGTCGATTCGGCGGCGGAGGCGGGGGCGGCGCCCGCTCTCTCGCTTCCCGAGCTGGCCGACGAACTCGGCGAGACGAAGCGAATCTGGCTGATGGTCCCGGCGGGCGACGCCGTGGACGCCGCGCTCGACGAACTGGACCCCCACCTCGACGGGGACGACGTCGTCGTCGACGGCGGCAACTCCCACTTCGAGGACTCCACGCGCCGCGCCGAGTCCTGCCCCGCGGCGTACCTCGACTGCGGGACCTCGGGCGGCCCCGCCAGCGCCGAGGAGGGCTTCTCGCTGATGGTCGGCGGCCCCGAGTGGGCCTACGACGAACTCGTGCCCGTGTTCGACGCCGTCGCGACCGGTCCCGACGGCCACGACCGGATGGGTCCCGCCGGGGCGGGCCACTACGTGAAGATGGTCCACAACGGCGTCGAGTACGCCCTCATGCAGGCCTACGGCGAGGGGTTCGAACTGCTCCACGAGGGCCGCTACGACCTCGACCTCGAAGCGGTCGCCCGGACGTGGAACAACGGCGCGGTCATCCGATCGTGGCTGCTGGAGCTCTGCGAGGAGGCGTTCCGCGAGGAGGGGTCCTCGTTGGGCACCGTCGCCGACCGAATCGAGGGTGGCTCGACGGGCACCTGGACGGTACAGGAGGCCCTCGAACAGGAGGTCCCCCTCCCGCTCATCTACGCCGCCCTCGCCGAACGGTTCGGCTCCCGTGTCCCCGACGAGGGGCGCTTCTCGCGTCGTCTCGCCAACCGCCTCCGGTACGGATTCGGGCGACACGAAGTGCCGCGAGTGGAGGAGTAAACGGGCGGAGTGTGTGGAGGCGGTGGGTTTCGGGTGCCGTCGGCGGTGGCGGTCCCACACCCGTGCCCGGCCGGGAGCGAACGGAGTTCCCGCGAACGAAGTGAGCGGGAGCAAGGGGGTGACGAAGGCTTCTGGTCCTCTCAGAACGCTTTGGGGTTCTGGGAGCCTGCGAGACGCTTCGCGTCTCGCAATGCAGATTTTTCCAGGGGGTCGCGGGCGATCGCGAAGCGTGTCGCCTGCCGCTCCCGCAGAAAAAGGTGGGGTGGTAATCACAACGCTGTTATGCCACCCTTCCCAACCGCTCAGCATGGTAGAAGTACTGGGACTCAGCGTTGGGGCCATCCTCGTCCTCACCGTGGTCGCGCTGCACTTCTCCCGGGGGACCGAGTGGCAGCCGGCCGAGGACATCTCCGAGGAGCTGCTGGAGCGGCGCGCCGCGTCGGTTCCCGAGACGGACTTCCCCGAACCGATGAACCGCTCTATCGGCGCCGGGGCCGTCGCCGGCGCGGTCGGCGCCGGCGCCGAGGCCGGCGGCCAGCAGGAGGAAGGCGAGCGTGAGACAGCGGCGGCCGGCGACGACGACCCCTCGGCCATCCCCGACGACGAGGCCGAGACCTACGAGATAGAGTTCGTGAAGGAAGGGTCGACCATCGAGATAAAGGAGAACGAGACGGTGCTCGACGCCGGCGAGGACGAGGGCTGGGACCTCCCCTACGCCTGCCGGCAGGGCCAGTGTATCTCCTGTGCCGGCCACATCGCCGACGGCGGACACGCCGAGGACTACGTGAAACACCACACCAACGAGATGCTCGGCGACGAGGAGATGTCCGAGGGCTACACCCTGACCTGCGTCGCCTACCCGGTCTCGGACTTCTCCATCGAGACCGGCGAGAGCCCCTGACGAGGAGCCAGCGGTCGAGTCTTCTCCCGTTCGCGTTCGCGTCCGCGTCCGGTGGGCGCTCCGACTCCGTCCTCCCACTCCATCGCGCCTACGAGACACACACTCACAGTAGGCCTATACCGACGTGGTCTCCTTCTCAGAGACGGTGAGTCCCCGCAGTGAGCAGTTCCCCCACGAAGAGTAGCATTACCGAGGGCGGACTGGCGAGACCGCTGTTCGCGCTCGCCTGGCCCATCGTCGTCACCGAACTCCTCCAGGTGGCGTACAACCTCGCCGACACCCTCTGGCTCGGCCGGTACTCCGCGGCCGCCGTCGGCGCGATGAGCCTCGCGTTCCCGCTCATCTTCCTCCTGCTGTCGGTCGGCGGCGGCTTCACCGTCGCCGGGAGCACGCTCGTCGCCCAGTACACCGGCGCGGGCGGGTCGGAGTCCGCCGGGAAGGTAGCCGGCCAGACGCTCTCGTTCGTCACCCTCCTCGCCATCGTCCTCGGCGCGCTGGGGTACGTCGTCACGGGCCCGATGCTCGGCGTGCTGCCGACGGACCCCGAGACCGCACGGGAGGTCGTCCCGCTGGCGGCCGACTACATGGAGGTGTTCTTCCTCGGGACGCCGTTCCTCTTCGGTTTCTTCGTGTTCTCGGCGCTGATGCGCGGCTACGGGGACACCCGCACGCCGATGCTCGTGATGGTGCTCTCGGTGACGCTCAACGTCCTGCTCGACCCGCTGCTCATCTTCGGATTCACCGAGAACCCGCTGTTCGGCATGCTGAGTCTCGGCGGGCTGCAGGCCTCGCTGTTCGCCTCCACGGGCTTCACGGGCTGGGGCGTCGAGGGCGCTGCGCTCGCGACGCTGCTCTCACGGGTGGTGGCGACGGCCGTCGGTCTCTACGTCATCTTCGGGACGGGTCTCGGCCCGGACGTCGAGTTCGCCCACCTCTGGCCCGACACGGAGACCATCCGGAAGATCGTCTCCATCGGCGCGCCGAGCGCCCTCGAACAGTCCACCAGCGCGCTGGCGATGATCACGCTGACCGCGATGGTCGTCACCTTCGCCACGCCCGTGGTGGCGGCGTACGGCCTCGGCAACCGCCTCATCTCGCTGGTCTTCCTCCCCGCGATGGGGCTCGGTCGGGCGACCAACACCATGGTCGGTCAGAACCTCGGGGCACGCAAGTCCGACCGGGCGGAGCGGGCGGTGGGCCTCGCGGCGGGCGTCGGCGCGAGCGTGATGCTCGCCGTCGCCGTCGTCGCCTACCTGTTCGCCGAACCTATCGTCTCGGTGTTCATGACCACCGGGACGCAGGACGCCATCGAAACTATCGCGTTCGGGACGGAGTACCTCCGCATCCGCACCGTCGAGTTCGCCTTCATCGGCGTCCTCCAGGTCCTGCTGGGGGCCTACCGCGGCGCGGGCAACACCAAGACCGCGCTGGCGTTCTCGCTGGTCGCGCTGTGGGTCGGCCGCGTCCCGACCGTCGCGTACCTCGCGTTCGTCGCCGGATGGGGCCCGACGGGGCTCTGGACCGGGATGGCGCTAGGGAACATCGTCGGGGCGATCGCCGCCGGCGCGTGGTTCCTCCGCGGGACGTGGAAGGAGTCGGTCGTCGAGGAGTCGCCCGGCACGGCCGTCGCCGCCGAGGACTGACCCCGAACGACAACCGTTATACCGCTCGCTCGGATACCTGTGGGCAAGGGCTCGTAGCTCAGTGGACAGAGTGCTTGGTTCCGGACCAAGATGTCGCGGGTTCAAATCCCGTCGAGCTCGCTCCCGTTCCTCGCGTCGCTCGTACTTCGCTCGACGGAACCACACCCATTTCGCTCTCGCGTGGCTCCCGTCGGATGGACCCCCAGCCGTCCTCGGCGAGCGCCATGGTTCACCGCGTACGCGGACGGAGAAGCACCGCGAGCGAAACCAGCGAGACGCACAGCGTCTCGCGGGGGGATTCGCGTGAACCCCCCGTCGAGCCCTCGGGGACGGAGCGGGCGGCGGGAAACGCTCGCTGTCGAAGCCGGCAGCGGACGGAGGCGCCCGACAGCCCGCCACGTGAGCGACCCGGACCCCCGACAGCCGACGACTGCCCGGAGTGGTTGTTAAGAATAGCGGCTTCTGATAATAATCATCCTAGCCTACCGGCCGTCTCGTAACAGTCCGATTAATATATCCGCCACGACTAGCTGGAGGTACGATGAACGAGTCCCCCGAGTCCGGCGGTCGCTGCTGTGGGGACGCGACGGACGGGCCCGGAGCGTGCGGCCGAAACGAGGCCCCAACGACCGACGACGCCCCGGAGCGCACCGAGACGGTCGAGTTCAGCGTCCCGGAGATGGACTGTGCGTCGTGTGCGAGCAAGGTCGAATCGAGCGTCGGCGGGCTCGACGGCGTCTCCCGCATCGACCCGCAGGTGACGGGCGGGCGCCTCGTCGTCGAGTTCGACCCGACGGCGACCGACGCCGACGCGGTCCGCGAACGCGTCGAGCGGGCCGGCTACACCGTCGAATCGGAATCGACGGTGGGGGTCCGGAGCGAGCGGTTCTCCGTCCCGGAGATGGACTGTGCGTCCTGTGCCGGGAAGGTCGAGAACGCGCTGGCGGGGACCGGCGGCGTCGAGCGCATCGAGACCAGACCGACGACCGGGACGGTGCTGGTGACGTTCGACGAGGGCGCCATCACCAGACGCCGGGTCGTCGAGGCCATCGAGGGAGCGGGCTACACGGTGGCGGACGCCGAACCGGAGGGACGTGACGAGGAGACGGACGACACCGACCCCGGGAGCGTCTGGCGGAGCGAGCGAGCGCTCAAGACGGGAGCCGGCGGCGCCTTCGTCGTCCTCGGCCTCCTCTTCGAGTTCGTCCTGACCGGATCGAACGCGCTTCTCGCGACGGTCCTGGGTCGGGAGCTCCTGCTCGCGGACGCCCTGTTTCTGCTCGCGGTCGGGGTCAGCGGACAGGCCATCGTCCGCAACGGCTACTACTCGCTTCGCACCCTGAACCTCGACATCGACCTCCTGATGAGCGCGGCCATCGTGGGCGCGCTCGTCGCCAGCCTCGGCTTCGGCGAGGCGCTGTACTTCGAGGCCGCGACGCTCGCCGTCCTCTTCAGCGTCGCCGAGTTGCTCGAACGCTACTCGATGGACCGGACGCGCGACTCCCTGCGCGAACTGATGGACCTCGCGCCGGAGGAGGCGACGGTCAGGCGCGACGGGGAGGAGGTCACCGGCCCCGTCGAGGACGTCGTGGTGGGCGAGACCGTCGTCGTCCGCCCCGGCGAGAAGGTGCCGATGGA
>CAYYSW010000176.1:0-5914 GCA_964474395.1 uncultured Halobacteriales archaeon | reverse complement strand
ACGTCGACGCCGCCTACTCCGCCGGTCAGAAGTGCCTCTCGTGTCCGCCCGGCGCGAGTCCCCTGACGCTCAACGACCGGGCGATGGAGAAGGTCCTCGGCCGCGAGGAGGACGTCCGCTCGTGGTACCTCGATCTCTCCCTGCTCGAGGACTACTGGGGCGACGACCGCTCGTACCACCACACCGCCCCCATCACGAACGTCTACGCCCTGCGCGAGGCCCTCCGGCTCGCCGCCGAGGAGGGCATCGAGGAACGGTGGGCGCGCCACCGCGAGGTGGCCGGGACGCTGGTCGACGGCCTCGCGGACCTCGGCCTCGAACGCTACGCCGAGGAGGAGTACTGGCTCCCCAGCCTCAACACCGTGCGCGTCCCCGACGGCGTCGACGACTCGGCGATAATCGACCGCCTGCTGGCGGAACACGACGTCGAGGTCGCCGCCGGCCTCGGCGACCTCTCGGGCGAGGTGCTCCGTATCGGCTGCATGGGCCACTCCGCGCGCCCGAAGAACGTCCACTACCTGCTGTCGGCGATGGAGGAGACCCTCGACCACCTCGGGGTCTGAGGGCGACACCCCATCCGCCGAAGACGTATTACGCGGCTCGCTGTCACGACACACATGAGCGACAGGACGGTGACGCTCCGACGGGCCGACGACGAGGACCTCGCGTACGTCGGGACCCTGCTGGAGCGAGACGACCTGCCGGCGGGTGACCTCGGCACGGCCCCGGCGCGCTTCTACGTGGCCTGGGACGGCGACGACCGGGTGGGCGGCGGCGGCATCGAACAGTACGGGAGCGACGGCCTCCTGCGGTCCGTCGTCGTCGAGGAACGGGCGCGGGGGAGCGGCGTCGGAACGGCCCTGTGCGAGGCACTGGAGGCGGCGGCCCGCGACGGGGGCGTCGAGACGCTGTACCTGCTCACCACCACCGCGGCGGGCTTTTTCGCCGGCCGGGGCTACGAGCGAATCGACCGGGACGACGTCCCGGCGACCATCGGGAGGACGACCGAGTTCTCGGAGCTCTGCCCCGCGACGGCCGTCTGTATGCGGACGTCGCTCTGAGTCGGCATCACCGCCCGCGGCTCCGGGGCCTTCGCTCCGCTCAGGCCTCGCTCTCCTCGCGGTTCGCACGGCTCACCGTTCGGGGTGTCGGATGTTCTCGCTCACGACGTTCGCTCCGAACCGCCCTCCTCGCGGGTCGCTATCGCTCTCCGCTCGCGGCTTCGAGGCCTTCGCTCCGCTCAGGCCTCGCTCTCCCCGTAATGACTCCGCTTTCGCCACATGAACTTCATGTCGCCTGCGAACACCTCCTCGTCGTCCTGGTTGTGGAGGTGCGCGTCGATGACGACGATGCCGGCGTCGTCGCGCGAGGAGAGCTCCTTCGTCCCCGTACACTCGAACTCCGCCTGGAGGGTGTCGTCGATGTACACCGGCTGCTGGAGGTCCATGTAGTTCATCCCGAGGAAGGCGAACACCGTGCGCTCGACGATGCCCGTCCGCTGGAGGAGACCCGTGGCGACGATGAACGTCATCGGACCCTGTGCGATGCGCGCGCCGTAGGGGCCGTCCTCCGAGTACTCCTTGTTGGTGTGCAGCTCCGTCCAGTCGCCGGTGAACATCGAGTGCATCACGAAGTCCGACTCGGTGATGGTGCGCCCGGCGCTGGTGAACGTCATCCCCTCCTCCATGTCCTCGAAGTAGTGGGGCTCGTAGCTGTACGGCATATCTGTGCCTCCGTACCACACGGCAAGTAGTTATCGTGTCAACAATTGCCACGAAACCGGACTACCGGAACTCGATGGGCGTGATGAACCCCGTCGCCCGGTCGTACTCGATGGCGCTCGCGGCGGCGAGTTTCGGCAGGTGGACGTGATGCAGCGAGCGGACCACCTCCCCGGCGGTGACGCCGGGGTGGGCGGTCGCGATGCGGACCCCGACGTCCTCGACGTGGAGCGGCCCGCGTTCGTCGAGAGCGAGGAGCGCCGCGCGCCGCCACGGATGAGCGAGGAGGGAACAGAGCGTGTCGAGCGACGACGACGGGAGCGCCCCCGCGAGGACCGGGGCCTCGATAGACTCCCGGAGCGCGTCGAGTTCCGGGGGTGCGCAGTGGGCCACCTCCGGGTGGTCGTAGGTGACGTACCCGGCGTCGGCGAGTCGCGGCAGGTCGGCGTGGACGAGAGCGATCTCGACGGACTCCCGGTCGCCCCGTCCGACGCCCGCGACGTACTCGACGAGCGACGCCACGTCGGTCCGGTCGACGGCGGCGACGTAGTCGAGGACGGCGCGTCGGCGGGCACCGGCGAGTATCTCGAGGCCGAGGTCGACGTCGAAGCGGTCGGGGGTGACATCCCCGACGGTCGCGTCGCGGACGGTCTCGGTGCGGTCGTCGGTGGGGGTCTCGGCGGTCATGGTGGCCTCGTCGGAACGGCCGGTACAGCCGCGGCCGGATGCGGCCGGCGGCGCGCGGACGCCGATAGTGCCCACCTCGTCGCCGAGGCATCGGACGCACGCGAGGGTCGTGTTCCACCGGTCCCTTCGCGTACCGGATGATAAACGTACCGTGGAAGGGTACCGAGTTGTATCACCCGGTATCGGCCGTTCGGAGCATCCTCACGGACGTTCCCGTTCGGGCCGCGGCGTGTCAGTGTTGCGGTACTGGTTCACCTCGTCTCACCCTCGGAAATCGAGGTGACGTATCACCCTGCCGGTAGCGGCAGGGATTAGCGGTGATCGTACACGCGCTGGACCTTCCCGGTCTCCTGTCGGTCGATGCCGCCGGGTTCGACGACCTCGACCTCGTCGGGACTGAAGGCGAGACGGGAGTCGAGGTGCTTTCGCACCCGGTCGCGGAGGGTCTCGGCGTCGCCGTCGTAGTCCGCGGCCTGCTCGACGGTTATCGCTATCTCGTCGAGTTCGGCGGCCCGGTGCAGGTCGATGCGGTACTGCGGTTCGACGCCCTCGATGTCGAGGACGGCGGCCTCTATCTCGCTCGGGTAGAGGTTCACCCCGCGGACCACGATGAGGTCGTCGGTCCGCCCGGAGACGTTGTCCATCCGGACGGTCGTCCGGCCGCACTCGCAGGATTCGCGGGTCAGCGTCGTGACGTCGCCGGTCCGGTAGCGGATGACGGGCATCCCCTCCTTCGTGAGCGTCGTCAACACGAGTTCGCCCTCCTCGCCGTCAGGTAGGACCTCCCCCGTCTCGGGGTCGATTATCTCCGGGTAGAACTGGTCCTCCCAGACGTGCAGGCCGTCCTGTGCCTCGGCGCACTCGATGGCGACGCCGGGGCCGATGACCTCCGAGAGGCCGTAGATGTCGACGCCGGTGACGCCCAGTCGCTCCTCGATGGCCTCGCGCATCGGGTCCGTACAGGGTTCCGCGCCGAAGACCACCGTCGAGAGCGGGAGGTCCTGCAGGTCGATACCCGCCTCCTCGGCCTGCTCGGCGAGGTAGAGGGCGTAGGAGGGCGTACAGGTCAGCGTCTCGCTGCCGAGGTCCTCCAGGAACTCCAGTTGGCGGTGGGTCTGGCCCCCGCCGATAGGGATGACCGTCGCACCCAGTTCGTTACAGCCGTGGTGGACGCCGAGGCCGCCGGTGAACAGGCCGTAGCCGTAGGCGTTCTGGACGGTCTGGTCCTCGGTAACGCCCGCGGCGACCAGCGACCTGGCCATCACGTCCCGCCACGTCTCGAGGTCCTTCTCGGTGTAGCCGACCACCTTCGGTTTGCCCGTCGTCCCCGAGGAGGCGTGTAGACACCGCATCCGCTCGCGCTCGACCGCGAAGAGGCCGTCGGGGTAGTGGTCCCGGAGGTCCTCTTTCGTCGTGAGCGGGAGGTCCGGGAGGTCCGCGACCCCCGTCACGTCGCCGGGGGTGATGCCGGCCTCGCTCAGTTGCTCGGCGTAGAAAGGGACGCTCTCGTAGACCCGCGTGACGACGTCCTGCAGGCGCTTGTCCTGTAGCTGACGGAGGTCCTCGCGGGACGTCGTCTCGATCTCGTTCCAGACCATGCCGGGCGCTCGGGCCGGGGCGCGAAAAGTACTCGGGCAGCTATCCGGTGAACTCGTGGTAGTTCAGGCCACCCTCGTTCAGTTCCGAGCGGCGGCGTTCGAGGTAGGAGTACACCGCACCGTGGGGCGCGCCGTCCAGAATCATCTCGGTGGCGCTCCGAACCGACTCGACCTGTTCGGGGCCGCCGATGATACCGAGCGTGGAGCCGTAGATGACGACGGAGGCGCCGGTGAGTTCCTCCATCAGCTGTCGGGTCCGGCCGTTCTCGCCGATGAGCCGTCCCTTCTGTCTGCGGAGGTCGTTGCGGTTGCGCGTCGCCGCGTCGAGGTCGACGAGTTCGAACATCCGGAGGTCGTCGTCCAGGAGGGAGAGCGCCTCCTCGGGTTTGAACCCGCGACCGATGGCCCGGACGATGTCCGGCCCCTTCAGGCCCGTGAGGGGGTCACCGACCGTCTCGACCGCGACCGACCCCGTCTCCGAGTCGATATCGAGGCGGACCTCGGCACGGGACTCGATCTCGCGCATCGTCTCCCCCCCTTCGCCGATGAGGGCGCCGATGCGGTCCTGCGGAATCGTCACGTGCTGCATATGTATCGACGTAGCGGACCCCGCCGTTTCAAGGCTTCGCACCGTCGGAGACGTCGCTCGCGTAGACGTACTCGCTGTGGACGTCGGCGCCCGCCGGCAGGTCCGCCTCGCGTTCGTCGACCCGGTCGAACCCGTGGGTCTCACAGAAGCCGACCCCCGGCTCGTTGTCCGCGAGGACGTTCACCTCCACGCGTCGGATGCCCCGGCGGTGCAGCGTCGTGATGAGGCGTTCGACCAGCGCCGTCCCGATGCCCTCGCCCCAGCGGTCGGGGTCGACGGCGAGCGACGGCACCGCGCCGTCCGTCTTCCCCGTCTGGACGCCCGTCGCGTACCCGACGAGCGCCTCCCCGTCGTCGGTCTGGGCGGCGGCGACGACGTACGTCACGTCCGGGCGTTCGATGGCGGCGCGGACGGCTGCGTCGGCGTACCACTCCTCGACGAGGCGTTCGCGGACCGGCTCTCCCAGAAATCGACACGACTCGGACAGCGAGCGACGCGCGACACGCTGGATGGCGGCGACGTCCGTCACGGACGCCTGCCTGATGTCGGCGTCGGCGGGGCTGGCGACGACCATGCTGGGATAATCAACGTCGCCCCGGATGAGCGTTCACCCTGCCTGTGTCGCCGCCGCCGGACCGGTCGGGCCCGCCGCGTCTGTTATCGCTCCGACCGGTCCGCCGAACAGCCCCCCCTCACGGATGCCGGTCGCGTCGGATCGTGGACGGCAAGTACGGTCAGCCTTGCCGCTGCGTGGGGGCGGTCCGCACGCCGGGACCGAGGCCGACCGCCGCCAGCGCCCGGTCGCGTTCCTCGCGGGTGAGGCGGTACGGTTCGAGGGCGCCGTCGAGTTCGTCGTCGCTCGGACGGCGCGACTGGTGGGCCGCGAGGTACTCGGCGATGCGGTCGGCGGCGTGAGCCTTGAGCTCGCCCGTCAGGAGGTCGCCCGAGCGGTACTCGCGGGCGAGGCGGGCGAGGACGGCGTCGTCGGGTTCGAACATCGCCTCGAGGTACTGGAAGGCGACGTCGACCTCGGGGTCGCCGCCGTGTTCGCGGTGGGCGTCGAGGCTGTCGCGTCCGCCCGAGTAGGCGTGCCGGGCGATGATGTCCCGGACCGTCCCCCGGTCGGCGGTCAGATCGATGCGGGGGGCGTCGTCCGAGGAACTCATCTTGCCCGGGCCGGAGAGGGCGGGGAGGAACTTCGCCAGCAGCGCCCCGGGTTTCGAGACGGGGAAGCGCTCCTTCGCCGCGAGGTCGCGGGCCAGTCGGACGTGCGGGTCCTGGTCGACGGCGATGGGCACCGTCGTCGGGTGGGGGCCGTC
>CAYYSW010000175.1:0-5921 GCA_964474395.1 uncultured Halobacteriales archaeon | reverse complement strand
CCGTTGGTGATCCACATCTTGTTGCCGTTGATGACGTACTCGTCGCCGTCCTTCTCGGCGGTCGTCTCGATGCCCGCGACGTTCGACCCGTGGGCGGGCTCCGAGATGCAGGAACAGGAGACGGCGTCGCCGGCCGCGACGGCGGGCAGCCACTCCTCTTTCATCCACTCGTCGCCGAACTTCTGGATCATCGAGGTGCCGAAGCCGGCACTCCCGATAGCCGAACCGATGCCGGGGTCCGCACGCCAGAGTTCCTCGGTGACGATGATGCCCTCGAGCAGGCTCATGCCCGCGCCGCCGTACTCCGCCTCGATGGTCGGCGCGACGAGGTCGTACTTCGCGGCCTCCTTGCGTAGTTCCTCGGGGTACTTGTTGTTCTCGTCGTGTTCACGCGCGACGGGTGTGATCTCGTTCTCGCCGAACTCCCGAACGGCGTCGCGAATCGCCTCCTGTTCTGCCGTCAGCTGGAACGCCATACGGCCCCCTTGGTTTCCACCGAAAAGTAGTCTCCGGATGCTGGCAAACAACCGTAACCTGGGCGCCGGGACCCGCAGACCCCTCAGTCGCCCTCCAGACTCGTCAACGCGTCCACGTCCGGGATGGGTTCGGTCGCGACCGTTATCTGCTTCATGCGCTGGGTGTGCTTGCCCGCCGCGTATCCTCGCAGGTGGTCGGCCGAGGGGCCGGGACCGTCATCGTCCAGCCCGTCGGTCGTGATGTCGTCCACGAGGGGGAGCAACTCGCCGACCGTCTCGTAGAGCAGTTCCGGTTCGACGCCCGCCGCCACCAGGTCCTTCAACTGCGTCATCCCGAACCCGACGTGTCTCCCCTCGTCGCGCCGGATGAAGTCCAGCCCCGCGGCGAGCCCCGGGAGGTGCGGGAGGCCCGCCGTCTCCCGCCGTAGGCCCGCTGGAGGCCGAAGTAGCCCGTCTGTGCGAGGATGCCCTCGACGACGAGGTGGTAGTGGCAGAACGCCCGCGCCCGCGTCTCGGGGGTGTCCTCGGTCAGCAGGCGGGCCATCGCCGCCTCGGTGCGGTCGAACGGTTCGTCGTAGGCGGCGTTGTACCAGCGCCCGTCGTCCGGCGAGGTGCGCTCGAACCCGCATTCGTCCTCGACTCGACGGATGACCTCCCGCCAGTAGCGGTCGAAGAAGTCCGTGTGCTTGGCCTCCTCGTACAAGAGGGTCGTGACGAACAGCTGTGACTCGGGGTCCGAGCGGACGACGGCCAGCGGCGCGAGCTCCGTCGTGACCGCGAGCTCGCCCGCCCCGAACTTCGCGACGGCCGCCCGCAGGCCGTCGAGTACCCCCTCGTCGGCGTCGACCAGCGCCTCGACGTCCCTCGACAGGTCGGTGTCGGCGGGGTCCCAGTGGCGTTCGACCGCGTCGCGGTAGTACCGGAACGGGCGCGCCGAGCGGTCCAGCTGGTGGGACGTGGTCGCGTCGTGCTGCATGATCCCTGAGAATAGGTGCAAATGGAGAAGGACGTTACGCGGGTCCCGGGGCCGTCAGACGGCTCTCCCCGTTCCCCTTACCGACCCTCGAACTCCGGTTCGCGCTTGCCCATGAACGCCTCCGCACCCTCGCGGTGGTCGTGGGTCTCGAAGACAGCCGCCTGGTGCTGTGCCTCGCGGGTCATCGCCTGGTCGAGGGACTGTTCGAGCCCCTGTGCCAGCGCCTCCTTCGAGTGGGCCAGCGCCACCGTCGGCCCGTTCGCTATCTCGCCGATGAACTCGTCTGCCTCGCCGATGTCGTCGTAGACGCGGTTGAACAGGCCGAGGTCCTCCGCGCGGTCGGCGTCGACGAGTTCGCCCGTGAAGACGAGTTCCTTCGCGGTGTTCAGCCCGACGATCCGCGGGAGGAAGTACGACGTCCCGGTGTCGACGGCCAGCCCGACCTGCCTGAACCCGAAGGAGATCTTCGAGTCCGCGCTCGCCAGCTGGATGTCGCAGGCCAGCGCGAGGTTCGCGCCCGCGCCGAAGGCCACGCCGTCTATCTTTGCGAACGTCGGGAGGTAGAACGTCGCCACGCGGGCGATGGCGCGACTCGTCGCCTGGCGGATGTGCCGGACCGCCTCGTGGGTCGGCATCTCCCCGCTCAACCGCTCGGTCATGGAGTTGATGTCCCCGCCGGCGGAGAACGCCCCGCCGGCGCCCGTCACGACCAGCGCGCGGGCGTCGCTCTCCTCGACCTCGTCGAGGGCGTCGGTGAGCGCCATCGACACTTCGTGGGTGAGGGCGTTTCGCATCTCCGGGCGGTTGAGGGTGATCGTCGCTATCTCGTCGTCGATGTCGAGGAGGACGGCGTCATCAGTGGTACTCTCACTCATGGAACCGACACCGGACCGGGAGAGGAAATAGGTTCTCCTGTAGGACGACCCCGATGGCTCCACGAAGAACCGCGCTACTCGCCTCCTCGCGGTTCGCGCTCGCGCTCACACCGAACCGCGCTACTCCGCGCCGTCCTCGTCGAAGAACCCCGCGAACGTGCGCTCGCCGGACCCGCCGGGCGGACTCCCCACGAACACGCCAACCTTCCCGACCTCCGGGTGCATCGTCACGTCCGGGTCGCGCATCGTCGAGACGGCGAGGTAGCGAAGGGGGTCGCCGGAGTCGTTGACGACGCAGTGCGCGCCGGACTCGTCGGCCGGACAGGCCACGTAGTCGCCCGTCTCGATGTGGTGGGTCTCCCCGTCGAGACGGAGGGTTCCCTCGCCGGAGAGGACGTACAGCGCCTCCTCGTTGGCCGCGTGGTAGTGGTACGACCACGGCTGACAGCCCGGCGGGAGTTCATAGAGGCTACAGCCCAGTCGCTCGCCGCCCGCCGCCTCGCCCAACTGCTTCTGCGTGAACTGCCCCTCCACGCCCTCGTGCTCGACCGGCTCGACCCCGGATTCGTTGACGGGATTCATGACGCGGGAGTGCGTGCGTCCCGACGAATAAGTTGGGACGAAGGACGTTCGTCCACACGGTGGCTCGCGGCTTCGCCGCTCGGCAGTCTCGTTCCGGCCCGCGCTGCTCGCGGGTCACGTCCGTTCCCCGTTCGCTTCTCGCGGCTTTCGACCCCTGCGGGGTCTCCGAACCGCGCTACTCCGAATCCCGCACCTCGCGGGTCGCTGCCGCTCCCCGCTGGTCTTCCCGAGATTCCCGCTCGTTTCACTCGTTCGAATCTCGTAGTTTGAACTTCTGGACCTTCCCGCTCGGGTTCTTCGGCAGTTCCTCGACGAACTCGTACTCGCGGGGCCGCTTGAAGTCCGCCAGGTCGTCCGACTCCAGTAGGAACTCGTCGAGTTCCTCGCCCGTCGCGTCGCCGACGACGTACGCCACGACGCGCTCGCCCCACTCGTCGTCCGGTTGGCCGACGACGGCGGCCTCCACCACGTCGGGGTGCGAGAACAAGACGTCCTCCACCTCGGTCGGGTAGATGTTCTCGCCGCCGGAGATAATCATGTCGTCCTTGCGGTCCACGACGAAGAGGTAGCCGTCCTCGTCGCGGTAACCGAGGTCGCCGGAGTAGTACCACGTCTTGCCGTCGGCCTCGCGCAGCGACTCGGCGGTGGCCTCGGGCCGGTTCCAGTACTCGCGCATCGTACACGGCCCGGCGAACAGGATCTCCCCGATGTCGCCCTGTTCGACCGTCCGGTCCGGGGCGGCGTCGGGTTCGACGATTCGCATGTCGTGGTTGAGCGCCGGGAGGCCCGCCGACCCCTGTTTGCTCACCTGCTCGTCGGGGTGCTGGAACGTGCCGCAGGGGCCGATCTCGGTCATCCCGTACGCCTGCAGGTAGTCCTCGCAGAACTGCTCGCGGCAGGCGTCCAGCACGCGCCTGGGCATCGGCGCGGCGCCGTAGAACCCGATCTCGAGCGTGGAGGGGTCCGCGTCCACGTCGGGGGCGACCTGCGCCAGCGCGTTCCACGCCGTCGGGGCGGCGAACAGCTGGGTGACCTCGTGTTCCTCGATGGCCCGCAGGACCGCCACCGGGTCGAACTCGTGGTGGACGACGCTCGTCGCGCCGACGTGCACTCTCGGAAGGAGGTTGGCGTGGAGTTCCGCGCAGTGATACAGGGGAAGCGCCGACAAACCCACCGCGTTCTTGCCGATGCCGCTCTCGGCCAGACAGACGAGGTTGTGCTCGACCATGTCCCGGTGCTCGTGGACGACGCCCTTCGGCCGGCCCGTCGTCCCGGAGGTGTAGATGAAGGCGTAGACGTCGTCCTCCGCGACGTCGGCGTCGGGTCGCCCGGGAGCGCCCGAGTCGAGGACGTCGTAGAAGTCGCGGGCGAACCCGGGTACCTCGTTCCCGCCCGCCTCGCCCGGTGACTCGGGACCGTCGACGTAGAGGAACTCCTCGACGGTGTCGAGGGCCTCGCGGGCACCCTCGGTCGCCTCGCGGGTGGCCTCCTCGAAGACCAGCAGGGAGGACCCCGCGTCGTTGAGGATGAACTCCACCTCACCGGCGGGCAGGCGGTAGTTCAGCGGGTTGAACACCGCGCCGAGTTTCGCACACGCGTACACCGTGAGGACGATCTCCGTCCCGTTGAACAGGAGCGTCGAGACCCGGTCGCCGTGTCCGACGCCGAGGTCCGCGAGCGCGTTCGCCAGTCGGTCCGCCCGTTCGTCGAACTCGGCGAAGGACCAGCGCTGGTCCTTCCGCGGATAGACGAGCGCGTCGCGGTCGGGGTACTTCTCGGCGCTCAGCTCCAGCGTGTGGGCAACCGTGGGATGCATACACCTCACACGACGGGCGGGCAGTTGTAGTTCTATCGCCGCTCCGGGCGCTCGCGCGTTCGAAACGTTGAAACGCGTAATGCGACAGTATCCGGTATGGAACTCCGGGTCATCGAGAACGAGCCCACAGAGCTCGCGATAGAGATCGCCGGCGAGGACCACACGTTCATGAACGTACTCAAGGGCGCGCTCCTGGAGACGGAGGGCGTCGCGGCGGCGACTTACGACGTGAACCCCGAACAGTCGGGCGGCCAGACCGACCCCATCCTCTCCATCAAGACCGAGGAGGGCACCGACCCGCTCGACGCGCTCGCCGCCGCCGCGGGCAACGTCAAGGAGAAGGCCACCGACTTCCGCGACGCGTTCCAGGCCGCCGCGTAGGCCGACAGCGGTTCTCGCGCCCTTCGTGGCGAACGCACAGCGGCCGCGCTCGCCTCATCCGGCGACCGCCTGCTCCCAGGTCCCGTGGGTCGGACACCAGAACGTCCGGCCGTGGAGGCGCGGCGAGTCGTCGCCGCAGTCCGGGCAGTCGAGGCTGTCGTCCTCGTAGCGCGTCGAGACGTCCATCTCGCCGTACACCTCCCGCCACCCGGAACTGGGGGAGGCGCGTTCCTCAGGCATCGTCCTCGCAGCGCCAGCACCCTGCTTCGAGGGTGCGGTCGGTCGTCTCGAGGCCACACCGCTCACAGCGCCAGTAGTAGTGGTCGAGGCGCCCGTGGCGGTCGTAGCCCGCGTGTGGGCCGCTGACCCTCGTCGGGCGGGCCGCGGAACCGGTAGCTTCTCGTGGGTGTAGGCTGTCGGTGTGCATTGGGTTCTTCGTCGAACTCGGCGTCGGGGTGCTGATGACACCCGGGCGCGTTTCTCGCGCGACGCCGACTCACTAGCCATCCGTCTCCCCCGCCGTCCGGTGAGAATCGACCACTGCTCGTCGGGTCTCCGGTGCTGTCGGGAGGAGACAGTAGAGAACAGGGGCTACAGCCTCTAAAGGGGGTGGCTAGCTCGGTGAAAGTAAAGCGCCAGGCACGTCGAGAACCGCGGATTCGGGCGTCTCGGGGCGCGCACGGACAGTTCCGCCCTTCGTCGCCCGACAGGACGCCGTGTGGCGGTTCGCGGACTACAACCTGACCGGCACGTCCCGCTCCGCGAGGTCCTGCCTGCACGTTTTTCCGCTTCGGGGTCGCTCGCGACCCACTCCT
>CAYYSW010000174.1:4788-5938 GCA_964474395.1 uncultured Halobacteriales archaeon | reverse complement strand
CATCCTCGACGGCGTCCGCGACGGTAACATCGTCATCCTCGAAGAGGGGCTCAGTCCCGACGAGGAGTCGAAGCTCATCGAGGTGACGATGACCGAGATCAGCCCCGACGAGTTCACGGGTATCGAGATCGAGACCTACCCGCGGCCCAGTTCGAACGAGGGCGGCCTGTTCAACCGCCTGATGGGTCGGGACTCCGACGGTGGGAACAAGCTGACCGTCATCGGCCCTGCCAACCGTATCGAGACGCTACACAAAGACGAGAACTTCATCAGCGCACTGGTCACCCGTCGATAATGCCCCACCAGTGTACCACCTGCGGACACGTCTTCGCCGACGGCTCGAAGGAGATGCTCGGCGGCTGTCCGGAGTGTGGCGGCGCGAAGTTCCAGTTCCACCCGAAGGGGGCCGACGTCCCGGAGGACCCCTCGGACGCCTCCCCGCCCGACCGGGAGGGGGGCGGCGTCGCAGAGACGGTGGGCCGCGCCAGCGCGACGGTCCGCGAGTGGGTCGCGGACGACCCGACGGGGGGCGACGCCACCCGGGCCGAGACCGACGACGGGTCCGGGGACCTGACCGAGTGGCCGGGCGAGCGCGACGGGGACGACGCGCCCGCCGACCCCTCCGTTTCGTCTGGAACGACCGACAGCTCTGCGCCGGCTGGCACCGCCAGCGGCGAGGCCAGCGAGGGTGACGGAAGCCACGACGGGGACCCCGACGACATCATCGTCGCGGACGACGAACCGCCCGCCGGCGAGGACCGGGCGCAGGCTAGCGCCCGCAGCGAGATGGCGACCCGCGACGAACTCCCGGACCCCGAAGACCGGGACGTCCCGCCCTCCGAGGGGCGGGTCGTGCGCGAACCGACCGGAGAGCGCCCGGACATGTCCCAGCTCCGCGAGGAGCTGAACGACCAGTTCGAGTCCATCAAGATCCTCGAACCCGGCCAGTACGAGCTCAACCTGATGGAACTGTACGACCGGGAGGAGTACATCATCGCGCTCCGCGAGAACGGCCGGTACGTCATCCAGATGCCCGAGAACTGGATCGGCCGCGACGTGGAGTAGGGCCAGTTCCTGCCGCCCGTACTCCCGCTCGCCGCCCGTACTCCCGCTCGCCGCCCGTACTCCCGCTCGCCGCCCGTACTCCCGC
>CAYYSW010000174.1:339-4688 GCA_964474395.1 uncultured Halobacteriales archaeon | reverse complement strand
TCGCCGACCACGTTCCCCTTCGTCGTTCAGCGACCACGGCTGGTCCATCCCGCCCGCAGCAACCGCCTTCGTCCGCATCGACTTCACCTTCGCTCGCACTGACTCTACCTTCGCCCCATTTCCGCTCGCTCAACCGGAACCGAGAATCACAGCAACGGGTGCCGTCCCCCGCCGCTCGCTTCTCCAGTCGAAACGAAGGGGTTTTGTGTCTCCACGGGTCGACGCGTCGGAGCCGAAAGAACGGAACCGCTCGGCCCGTCGGTTCGAGTCGAAGTGACGGACGGCAAACGGCGGACACGGACAGGGGGTGGCGGACGAGTGACGAGGGAGGGGCGGCGGGTGTCGCCGCAACCCGGCAGGACTTAAACGGTCGGGGGCGAACGCCGGGGTATGAGCGAAGCAACGAAAATCGTCGCGGGGACGGTCGTCATCTCGGCCGTGCTCGCGCTGGCACTGGTCGTCAGCCTCATCGTCTGACCGCGATGGCCCCCTTCGACATCCGCGAGCTACCCGCCGACCTCACGGCGGTCCGCGAGGCGCACGTCCCCGGTGCGGTCGTCCTCGACTGCGAGCGCGACTTCGAGACGATTCCGCCGGCACAGGCCGAATCGCTGGGGATGCTCGTCGACTCGCTCGACCCCACCTCGTACCCCGAAGCGTGGGTCCCGGCCGACGCCCCCGAGCAGCTGCGCCGCTTCGCCGGCGGTGAGTTCACCGTCGGGATGCCGGGCGACGGCGGGGTGACGTGGACGCGACAGACCGACCCGCCGACCGTGTTCGTCAAGGCGCGCACGCGTGGAAGCCCCGACGACTTCCTCGATTTCCTCGTCGGCGAGGCGCTCGTCGAGGCCGGCCTCGGGCTCCCCGAGCACTTCCTCGGCTTCTTCGGCGAGTCGTACCGGGACCTCGCGGACGCGACGCCGCTCTCGCCGGCAGACACCTACCAGCTGGCCGTGGCGCTGTACGACGCCTACCTCGGGCTCCACACTCGCGAGGCGTTCCGCGGATGGGCCGACGAGCACCCGCGCCTGCACGGGGCGTGGCACGACGCCGGCGAACGGCTCCAGCCACGCCTCGACGGCCTCTCGCGCGAGGTAGCGACCGGCCGGACCGAGTTCGCCGCCGCCGCCGAGCTCGCCTGCAGCGGCGTGAAACACGACCTCGACGTCCCCACGCCCTTCGGCGCGCTCGACACCGAGGCCTACCGCGACGCCGGCCCCGACTACGCCGTCACGTGGGCGCGCAAGACCTTCGAGCAGCTGACCGAGGACTGACGCCGTCGTCCGTCCCGGCCCCTCCCGACGGCGGCCCGTGATACCACTCGGCACGGCCGCCGTCGCGTGATTGCACCACGGCTGCACACAGCCACACCCTTCTTACCGGGAACGGACGTATCACTACTCGATGGCGAACCTCGAACTCTACGAACTGGAAGGCTGCCCGTACTGCGCGAAGGTCACGAACAAGCTCGACGAGCTGGACCTGGAGTACGAATCGCACATGGTCCCGCGGTCGCACGACGAGCGCACCGAGGTGAAGGAGGTCAGCGGACAGACGGGCGTCCCGGTCCTCGTGGACAAGGACCACGGGGTCGACGGGATGGCCGAGTCCGACGACATCATCCAGTACCTCGAGGAGACCTACGGCCAGGCGGGCGCCTGAACGCGACGTACCACGCCTGCCCCGGGCCGGACCGCACGCACCGACGACGCACGCGCGAACCCCCTTCTTTCTCGTCGAGACGCAGGCCACGAGCGCCGCCTGTCGGTGACGCCGTCCGCTCGGCACGCTCGGGGGAATCGGGGAAAAGAAACAGAGAGTCGGCGGCGGTCGCAGTCTCGGTCGTCGAGCGTCGGCTCAGGCGGCGCGCGCCTCGTAGCCCCGCCGGAGGTACGCCACGAGCCCGTGGAGGTCCTCGGACCCGACGGGCGTCACCGCCCAGTCGCCGCCGCCTCCGGTCAGCGAGACGGGGGCGGTACCGTAGCGTCGCCGCAGGTCGGCGCGCGCCACGCTGTCGAGGCCCGCGACGGCGAGGCCGTGGTTCGTGACGACGGCGAAGGGCTGACCACGGACGCGGTATGCGGGGCACTCGGAGAGGGTGGTACGCTCGACGCCGTCCCAGGTGGAGACGAGGCGGTCGACGGCGTCACGGAGTGGTCCGGCACGACGTTCGTCGTACCGGGTCCGGGCGGTTCCCGGCCGGGATGACATACCGTACTCGTCGCCCGATGAACGGATAACTCCGTCGGTGGTGGTAGCGATACGGGTCGGAAGCGGGAGAAAACGGTTCGTGACGGCGAGCATCGCACAGTCCGGGGAAGGCGAGTGTCGGAACGAACGCGTCCCGGCTCCCGGAGCGGACGGTTCAGGCGGACTCGGGTTCGACGTCCTCGATGCGGTCGTAGATGAGCGCCATCAGGTCGTCGGCGTCTTCGATGCGGTCCATCTCGTCGCGTTCGATGAGCACCGTCCGGTCGACGGCCTCGCGTTTCGCCTCGTCGACGACGTAGATGGAGGCCGTCCGTGTCACCTCGCCGACGGAACTCATGATGCGGGCGCGCTTCTCGGCGGTGCGGTCGAACGAGGAGTGCCCCGTGAGCAGGGTATCGCTCGCGCTGGCCTCGTCCTCGCTGACGGCCTTGAACGGCGAGCGGAGCGTCGGGTGGACGTCGAAGCCGACGCGCGTCAGCACCGTCACCAGCTGCTCGTCGTCGGGGTCGGCCTGCGGGTCCTCGGGCGTGGGGTCGGCGTCCCGCAGGTCGTTCGTATCGAAGACGTCGACGGGACTGGTCAGGGGGGCGTCGAAGAGGTCCTCCAGTTTCGCGGCCACCTCGACGGAGGCGTTCATGCCGCCCTCGTACTTCGAGACGGTGCGCCGCGAGACGCCCAGTTCCTTCGCGAGTCGGCCGAGCGACCAGTCGCGCTGTTCGCGTTCGTCGGCCAGCACGGTCCCGTCGAGTCGGACGTACAGGCCGCCGGGGGCGGCGTAGATGAGCGGCGGCACCCCCTCCATGAACAGGTCCATCGCGGTGTCCGGCGAGAGGACGGGCACGCCGTGGCGGAAGTAGACGACGCCGGGTTTCAGGTCCTCGTCGCGGGTCCGCAGCCCCACCACGAGGGGCGTCGCGTTGAGGTAGGTGCCGAGCCGACGCATCTCCGCGCCCGTCGCGGCGTCGAAGGAGTCGACGTTGCCGAGTATCTTCAACAGGATGACATCTTTCCCACGGCGGGCGGCGACGTCGAAGCTCTTCGGGCGAACCGCACAGCGGTCGCTCACGAGGAAGCCCGCGTCGGCGAGCATCGCGGTCACGTTCCCGACCAGTGCGGACCGTGACATAGTCGCTGATAAGTGGTTCGCCACGTATATATATTGTGTCAGTTACCCGGACTCGCGTCCGGCGATTCTTCCGGCCCGAGCGAGTTCCTTTAAGTGCCGGTCGAGGTCCGACACCTCGTTCGCTATGGTCGGGTAGCCCCTCCCGCGAGCGGGCGACGCGATCGTCGGTGGACGAAAGCGCTTACCCCCTCGCCCGCCGACGGCGGGTGTGACGGTCATCGGCCTCGACGACACCGACTCCCGCGAACGGGGGATGTGTACCACCTACGCCGCCCACCGGGTCGCGGAGCGACTCCGCGAGGGGGGCGCGACGGTCGAGCGCCTCCTCCTCGTCCGCCTCAACCCCGCCGTCGAACACAAGACCCGCGGGAACGCGGCGCTCGCGATACACACCGACGCCGACGCCGGGGAGGCGTTCGCGGTCGCCCGTGGGGTCGTCGAGGACAGCGCGGAGACGGCCGACGAACGGACCAACCCGGGACTCGTCGTGCTCCCGGACGACCCCGACGCGACTCTCGGTCCCCGGGACGCCCTCGCCCGCTTCGCACGCGCGGCCGTCCGCGAGCAGTTGACCATCGCGGACGCCGAGGCGCTCCTCGCCCTGATGAACGGCGAGTCCGCCGGGTGGGGCAACGGCCGGGGGCGCATCGGCGCGCTGGCGGCCGTCGGCGCGTGGGCCGCCTTCGAAGAGTGGACCCACGAGCGCATCGCCTACCGCGAGCCCTCGCGCTGGGGTACCCCCCGCGAGGTGGATGCCGACTCGCTGTTCGCGGCCGCCGACGCCGAGTACCCGACCGTCTGGGACACCGTCGACCGCGGGACCGGCGAGACGGTCGCCGTCCCGCACACCCCCGGCCCTGTCCTCTACGGTATCCGCGGCGACGACCCGGAGGCCGTCGAACGGACCGCCGCGTCCATCGACGCCGAACCCGTCGCGAGCGCGGAGACGTTCGTCACCAACCAGGGGACCGACGCCCACCTCCGGGCGGGGACCGTCGCCGACGCCGCCGAC
>CAYYSW010000174.1:0-329 GCA_964474395.1 uncultured Halobacteriales archaeon | reverse complement strand
GACGCGACGCGGCGGCCACGTGTTCGTCCCTCTCGCGGGCGATGGGAGTGAGGGAGGCGAAGAGGAAGACGGGACGTCCGCCCGGCTCCAGCTGGCCGCCTTCGAACCCACCAAACGGTTCCGCGACCGGGTGCGCGCGCTCCGGCCCGGCGACCGGGTCACCGCCTGCGGGGAGTTCTCCGCGTCCACGGCCCCGACCGACGGGACGGACAGGGGCCGGGCGACCGACGCCGCCGACCCCGACCTCCGGGGGACGCTCAAACTGGAGAAGTTCGCCGTCCGCGCGCTCGATACGACCGAACTGGTCACGCCGACCGGCCCCGACTGCG
>CAYYSW010000173.1:0-5979 GCA_964474395.1 uncultured Halobacteriales archaeon | reverse complement strand
GGAGTTCGCCGCCCATGTCGACGTCGAGACCGCCGACGAGCTCCCGGTAGGGGTAGGGCATCTCGATCGCCTCGGCGTCACAGCGTTCCTTGACCGCCTGGATGAAGTCCGACTGGACCTTCATGAAGTCCGCCCGGGAGGGGTCGTCGATCCAGATGCGGCTCTGGAGGCCGACGTAGGAGTCGGCGAGTTCCGTCACGCGCACGGCCGGTTCGGGGTCCTCCATGATGGTGTCGAGGGTCCGGGCCTCCTCCAGGATGACCTCCGTCGCGGCGTCGATGTCGTCGTCGTAGCCGATGCCGAAGACGAACTTCTGGCGGAGTTTGTCGTAGGCGACGGGGTTCTTGACGGCGTTGTTGGCCAGTTCGGAGTTCGGGACGGTGATCTTCTCGTTGTCGAAGGTCTTGAGCGTCGTCACGCGCAGGTCGATGTCCTGGACCCGGCCGACGAGGTCGCCCTGCTCGATCCAGTCGCCCACCTCGAACGGGCGGTCCTTGAGGATGAAGATGCCCGCGACGAAGTTGCCCATCAGGTCCTGTGCGGCGAAGCCGGCGGCCAGCGCCAGGGCACCGCCGAGGGTGGCGAAGGCCGCGAGGAACGCCGCGAACCCGGCGACGGTAAAGGCGATGGCGACCGCGGCGAAGAGGACGACAACGTTCACGACGCTGTCGGCGAGACCGCGGATGCTCTCGTTGAACCCGCGGGCCTTCAGCGCCCGGCGTGACAGCGGCGCGAGGACGAACTTCCCCACGAGGTAGACGGCGAGGAACGCGACGACGAACGCGACGGCCGCGCCGATGACACCGCCGAACTGCTCGATGGCCTCGGGAATCGTCGTCGGGACGTCGAACCCTCCCTCCCCGTCCTGTTGGAGGAGTACCAGCGCGTCGAGGCCGTTCATCTACGCCGTCCCCCCGCTCGCCGCTCGCGGCTCGTGTGCGTCGCTCTCTGTCGTGGCATGTGTCTTCGTTCCGCCGCCACTCGCGCCTCCAGTATAGGCGTGCCGCATAGTACCGGGCGATATCGCCGGTTCAGCCGGACGCAACGCTCCAGCGGGTCGGGTTCACCACGTCAAACAAAAGTCCGGTCCGGCGCGTCGTGCGCCGACAGCGGTGGTCGCGTCGGTGGTCCTCCCACCCACGGACGGGTTAAATCTGCTGTGCGGTCACTCGTGCGAACGATTCGCAGCCACATCCACAGGCGTTGCCCGGCGTGGGCAGTATGAGTCCGCCGTCGTCGCGGACACGCGCCGTGTAGACGTGCTGACAATCCTCGCAGGAAACGATTGTTCGGTCTGTCATGGGAGTAGTTTCGCTTTCGCGGTGTCGTCGAGCGTCCATCACGAGCAGGCTACCGCCACTGCTCGCTCTCGCCCCTCCGACGTACCGTCCGACACGGGCCGCTGGCAAGGTAGTGCGGCCTGCCTGAGCAAGTCGAATTCCCGTTCGATGCCTCCTGACCCGCGTCGCTCGACGGTCGTTCCACCGGGTCCTTGTGGACTCAAGCCGTAGCTTTTCCCGTCGCCCTCGTGTCGTTCCGGACGGGCCGGCGCTGGTCACCGGCCTGGTTGATGGGAGCGGGCCGGCGACCTCACCGGCGGCCCCTCGCTCTCGTCGTACTACCGAGACGTCCTCCGAGCGGCGCCGCCACTCACCGGGGAGCGGTCGCACTGCGAAACGAGGTGTGACGGCGGCCACCCCGCGGAGCGCTGTGTGGACGCTCAGGATGCCATTCCATGTAACAGGCTGCCTACCATGTGCCGTCGTCCCGGGTGACGGCGCCGAGTGGTATGGTGTTTCATATCGGTGCAACTATTGTCACCGTCGGCGCCGGAGCTGTCGCTCGGGAGGATGGCGTCGAAACAATGAGTGCCCGGGGTGGGCTCCGAACCCACGATCTCCGCATGTCCCAGGTCCGGGACCGGCATGGTCCCGGGGGATGCGGGCGAATGCCGCGAGGTGATACCCTATGAGTGCGGCGCTATGTCCAGCTAAGCCACCCGGGCGCATCCGAAGATACCGCCGTACCGCACTTGACTCTTATTATCTTCGCCCGCAGCCTTATACCACGGGAGGGGTAGCACCCCGCATGGAAGAGACACCGGGGCTGCTCGCGGACCGGCTCGACGGCGAGTCCGTCGGGACGCTGCTCCCCCTCGGCGACGACGTCGTCGCCGTCACGCCCACCAGAACGCTCGTCTACCGTGCCGAGGGACTCCTGCGCGAGGAGTCGGTCGAGGCGTTCCCCCACGAGGCCGACCGCGTCGAGTGCGACGTCGGCAGGCGCAAGGCGACGGTCCGACTGGCGTATCTCGACGGCGCCCGCGAGTTCGGCCTCCCGGCCGACCGACTGGACGAGGTGCTCGAACCCCTCCTCGAGGGGGTCCTCGTCGCCGCCGGCGTCGCGGCGGCCGACGAGTCCGTCCGTGCCGTCTACCGTTTCAGCGAACTCGCCCTCGTCGTCACCGACCGCCGCCTCGTCAAGCACGTCGGGACGGCCCTCTGGGACGGCGACGCGGAGTCCTACCCCTTCGAGGACGTCACCGGTCTGACCGTCGAGGAGGGGACCGTCGCCGCCGAACTCGTCCTCACGGTCGACGGTCGTCCCCAGCGAATCAAGGCCCCCGCCGACCGCGCCCCGGCGGTCCGCCGGACGGTCGAGACCGCGCTCCTCGAGTTCCACGGCGTCGGGTCGCTCGCCGCCCTCGCGCCGGAGGAGGTGGACGCCACGGACCGTATCGACGCTCGCTCCGCGGTGGTCGGCGAGGAGGGGCGGGGAATCGGGTCGTTGCTCGACGCGGAGGACGACGAGGGGGCGAGTGTCCCCGGGTCCGACCCGCCGGCGCCCGAACCGGACGGTGACGCGGAGACGGGCGCCGGCGGAGGTGGCGTCGGCCTCGACGCGGCCGACGACCCCGAGGACGTCCACGCCCGTCTCGACGCGCTGGCGGCGGCCGTCGAGCGACAGAACGACCTGCTCGAACGGCAGGGGGCGACCATCGAGCGACTCGTGGCGGAACTGCGCCGCGGCCGCTGAGTCACTCCCGTCCGGTCACCTTCCGGATACAGGAGGACCCGAACGGGCCGTGCTCGCCGGCCTCGAGGCGCATGAAGTGGCCCGTCGATATCGACGCCCCGCAGCGACGGCAGGTGAACTCCCCTTCCTTCGTGACGACCTCGCTCTGGAAGCGGAGAAACCGACCCCCCGTCGGCCGGATGAGGCCGTCCTCCCGGTCGATGACGCCGCGTTTCTCGGCCTCGTCGAGGATGGTCCGCGTCGTCGCGGGGTGGGTGGTTATCGTCTCCAGTCGGTCGATGGTCTCGGCGAGCGAGAGCTCCTCGTGTTCGAGGCGCTCGAGCAGTTGCACCCCGAGTTCGACCGTCTCGTCGGTCACACCGTTCGATTCCGGCCACGGGCGGATAAACCTCCCGCGTGCTGCGGCCGGCCGGTCCGGTTCCCCACGGACGATCCCCGCGCCGAGAGCGGCGATACGTGTCGTCGTCCGATACGAACGAGGGGCCGTCTGCCGGGGACGCGTGACGTGTCAGGGAGTCCTCAACGACCAGAAAACGTTTGCCCGCTGAATCGGACGTTCCGGCATGGACCGGGTAGCGCGCCGACAGGTCGGGGGGGTGGCCCTCGCGGCGAGCGCCGTCGTCGCGCTCTCGCTCGTCTTCTCGCCGTCGGCGCTCCTCGGGGCGCTGGTCGGCCTCGGCGACGACCCGCCGGCGTTCGTCGCGGTCGTCGTCGTCCTCGCCCTCGTCCGACCGTTCCTCGCGTGGCCGGTGGGCGTGCTCGCGGGGCTCGTCGGGTTCGTCCTCGGCCTCCCGGGGCTCCCGCTCGCGTTCGTCGTCGTCGTCCTCACGACGGTCCCGCCGTACGTCCTCGCCCGGACGACCTGCCCGGCGGCGGGGCCGCTCGGTCGGGCGGGCGCGGCCGGCGCGGACCTCTTCGCGACGACGGGCGACACCCGGGGCGTACTCGCCGCCCGCCTCGCACCCGTCCCGACGGACGTCGTCTCCTACGGCGCGGGTCTCGCCGGCGTCGGGGTTCGGCCGTTCCTCCTCGGGACGGCCGTCGGCGAGGTGCCGTGGGTCGTCGCCAGCGTCCTCGCCGGCAGTTCGATGGAGCACCTGACGACGGAGGGGCTCTCGGCGGGCCTCCCGCTCGTCGTCGGCGGGGCCGCGGTCGCCGTCCTGTTGCTCGCCGGGCCGCTGTACGGGCGACTCGTCGGCCGGCCGGCCGTCGAGTGAGTCAGGTCAGACGAACGGGTCCGAACAGTCCACGACGACGCCGTGGTTCGGACAGACGTACTTGCAGTGGCGCTTGAACATCGGCGCCTCACAGAAGGGACAGGGACGGCCGCCGCGTTCCATACCCGTACCGACTCGCTCGCACCACAAGACCGTTCCCCATCGGTCGGCTTCCCGAGTTCCGCACGGGGCGACATCCCTGACTCCGTCGGTACCTCCTCCTAACTGGTTCCGGAATCGCTCCCGGCTCCCGGTGGTAACCGCTATTCGTCCTCGCCCCCACGCTCACACATGAGCGACCCGACGGACGCGACCCGAGAGGGGACGGACATCGACATCGAGGAGATCCTGCGCGACGGCAATCAGGACGCCTACCGGGCGGTCTGGGTGGGCCTCGTCGCGGTGTTCCTCCGACGGCTCGCGCGCGACGGCGAGGTGGACCGGGGGGTGCTCGCGGTGCTGGGGACGGGCCTCGCGGTGGACCTCGCCTCCCAGACCTACCGGCTGCTCCGGCGGGGCTGAGAGCGGAGAACGAACGGGAAAACGGGCTCTACGCGGTCAGCCTACGAGCACTCGGACCAACCACACGACTGGCAGGTCTTACAGCCCTCGGACATGTTGAGGGTCATCGAGCCACACTCGGGACACTCCGGCGACTCGCCGGCGGCGATGAGGTCCTGCGTGACGTCGTCCGTCGCGGCTCGGGAGTCGGCCGGTTCGGGCGCGGAGTCCGCGCTCGCGGCCTCGAGACCGCCGTCGGTCTCGGGTTCCGTCTCTATCGCCTCGCCCCCGCCCAGTTCGTCGAGGCTCTGCTGTTTGGGGTAGGGCTTGTCTATCTCGTCGTCGAGGTAGCGGCGCATCGCGGTGCCGATGGCGTCCGGGATGGACTGTATCTGCTCGCCCTTGTCCCACGCCACCTTCGGGCTCCGCGTGCCCTGCAGTTCGTCGACGATCTCCTCGGGGTCCACGCCCGAGCGGAGCGCCGTCGAGATGACCTTCGCTAGCGCCTCCGTGAAGGAGTTGGTGAACCCGCCGGAGTGGCCGATGTTCGCGAACAGTTCGAAGGGACGGCCGTGTTCGTCCTCGTTGATGTTCACGTACACCTTGCCGTAGCCGGTGTCGATGCGCTGGGTGACCCCCCGGAGCACGTCCGGCCGGGGCTGTTTCTCGGCGTAGTCCGGCGCGGCCAGCGCGTCGAACTCCTCGTCGAGTGCGGTCCGGACGTCCTCGTTGCCGAGGAAGCTCTCGACGCCGCCGAAGGCCTCGCGGATCTGTTCGACGATGACCTCGGCGGCCTCGCTCTCGTCGGCGAACTCGGCGTTGTCCGCCCGCGTGGTGAGCACCTGCTTCGAGCGGGTGCCGTCGCGGTAGACGGTGACGCCCTTGCCACCGTGGTCGTAGATGTAGCGGTAGACCTCGTCCATGTCCTCCTTCGAGGCGGAGTTCGGGAAGTTACACGTCTTCGAGATGGCGGAGTCGACGCCCTCCTGGCAGGCACACTGGACCGCCGCGTGGTCGATGCCCGAGAGGTCGGCGGTGACGACGAACAGTTCGGAGATGGCGTCTGGCACCGTCGACAGCGACTTCACGCCGTCGAACTCGTTGTTCCCCATCTGCTCGACGGCCTCGCGCTGGACCTCCTCGACGTCGATGTCGTTGGCCTCCAGCACCCGGAGGAAGTAGTCGTCGAACTCGACGAGCATCTCGTCGCCCTGCACGTCGTCGG
>CAYYSW010000172.1:0-5988 GCA_964474395.1 uncultured Halobacteriales archaeon | reverse complement strand
AGGCGTTCGCGCGTTTCTCGGTGGCGCTGGTCAGCGCCCGGAGGAACATCGAGGGGTCGACGGGCGTGGTCGTCCCGAGGAGTTCGCTCGCGTAGTCCCGATAGTCGAGCGCGGAGCTCATCCGCTGGCGCTGGTCGCCCAGCGGCCCGTTCTCCTGTGAGATGACGAGCTGGCTGATAGAGACGATGAGGGTGACCGCGGTGATGACCGCGCCCGTCATCGTCGAGAAGATGGTGTCGATGACGTCCGTGGTGCTGGCCGTCGCCTGGAACGGCGGAAACAGGAACGTCCCGCCGAGGACGAACGCGACGAACACCACCGCCGCGAGCACGCCGGCCACGAGCAGTCGGTTGGCCCCGAGGAGCAACCAGAGTTTGAGGCGGCTCTCGCCGGCCCGCTCGCGCATCGTGTTGTCCGTCCCGATCTCGGAGGGGTCGTCCCCGGACATCTCCACGTCGACGGCCGTCCGGTCCCGGGAGTCGCCGTCTTCCTGCTCGCTAATCGTCATGGACCGGTCGCTTGAGGACGAGATACTTCGTGCCGCCGCCGGAGTACTCGACGGTCGTGACGAGTTCCCACCCCTCCGCCCCGAGGTCGTTCAGGTCGCCCTTCGGGTCGGCGGCCTCGTGCATCGTCGCCTCTCGGTCCGGCCGGAGGGTCTCGTACTCCCATCGCTGTCGTTCGGAACCCATCTACCTGAACGACACTCGGGACGGCCTGATAAGCGCTTACCCCGCGAGCGGCGGGCTACTCACGGGGAGGACAGTTCGGGGCGACGAGAGGTGTAGTGTGTGGACGCCGGAGGGACGGGCCGCTCAGTACTCCCGTTCGATGAGGTAGTCCGCGATGCCTTCGAGGGTGTGACGTGCCTCGTTGTCGGGGAGGACCGAGAGACGGTCCTTCCCGCTCTCGATGTACTCGAGGGCCATCTCGCGGGCGTAGTCGATACTCCCGGCGGTCTCCAGTTCGCCGACCGCCCTGTCGACGTCGTCCTCCGACACCTCCATGTGGGTGTCCGCGGGGAGGAGCCCGTCGACGTCCACGCCCTGTCGCTGGGCGTGGAGCGTGACGATGGTCCGCTTGCCCTCGATGAGGTCGCTGCCCCGCTGCTTGCCGAGGACGTCGCTCGGCATCGTCAGGTCGAGCAGGTCGTCCTGTATCTGGAAGCCACGGCCCACGTCGAGGCCGTACCCCTCCAGCGCCTGGACGACCTCCTCGTCGGCGCCGAGGAGTATCGCCGGGATGGCCGCCGCGGCGGCGTACAGCACCGCCGTCTTCGACTCGACCATCTCGATGTACTCCTCGGGGGTCACGGCCTCGCGACCCTCGAACTCGACGTCGAGTGCCTGCCCCTCACAGATCCGGGTGCAGGTCCTCGCCAGTTCCCCTAGCGCCCGCACCGAGCGGTCGGGCGGCGCGCCGGATTCCAGCATCAGCTCGAAGGCCTTCGAGTAGAGCGTGTCCCCGGCGAGGATGGCCGTCTCGAGGTCGTACTCCCTGTGGACGGCGGGGACGCCCCGGCGGACGTCGTCGTCGTCCATGATGTCGTCGTGGATGAGCGTGAACGACTGGATGACCTCGACGCTCACCGCGGCCGTCATGACGTCTATCGACTCCGGCCCGAACGCGCGGTAGTCCGCCGCGAGCGGTTCGGTGTCGGTGACGGCCTCCGCGGCGAGCAGCAGGACGGTCGGGCGGAGCCGCTTGCCGCCCGCGTCCAGCAGGTACCGGGAGGCCTCGTAGAGGCGTTCGGGGCGCTTGACCGGCAGCGCATCGACGATGGCCTCGTTGACACCGTCGCGGCGTTCGCGGATGGCCCGCTCGACGCGTTCGGGACCGGCGCTCATTCCGTCAGCTGGATCATGTTCCCGTTGCGAGTGACGTGGAGGTCACGCCCGAGGGAGTAGCCCTGACTCGCAGCGAGGCTCGTGTACGGTGCGAAGCCCTTCATGTCCTGGTGGGCCGGGATGACGTGCTGGGGCTGGAGCGCCTGCAACATCGTGTAGTGGCCCTCCTCGCGGAGGTGGCCCGAGACGTGGATGTCGTCGTAGATGCGCGCGCCCTGCATCTTCAGGAGCTTCTCGGACTGGTAGCGCTGGCCCTCGTTGGTCGGTTCGGGGATGACGCGGGCCGAGAAGACGACCTTGTCGCCGTCCTCCAGGTCGTAGGGCGTCTCGCCGCGGCCCATCCGGGTAAGCATCGCGCGCGGCTCGCCCTGGTGGCCCGTCACGATGGGCAGGAACTTCTCCTTGCCCTCGTTCATGATGCGCTTGAACGTCCGGTCGACGCTCTTGCGGTGGCCGAACATCCCGAGGTCGTCGGGGAACTCGACGAAGTTCAGGCGCTCGGCGGTACCCGAGTACTTCTCCATCGAGCGGCCGAGCAGGACCGGCTGCCGGCCGATGTCGTCGGCGAACTCGACGAGGGACTTCACGCGGGCGATGTGACTGGAGAACGTGGTGGCGACGATGCCGCCGTCGTAGTCCTCCATCGAGTAGAGCACGTCGCGCAGGTGCGTGCGGGCGACGTTCTCGGAGGGCGTGCGGCCCTTGCGCCCGGCGTTCGTACAGTCCTCGATGTACGCGAGGACGCCGTTGCCCTCGCGGCCGATCTCGCGGAAGCGCTTCATGTCGATGGCGTCGCCGATGACCGGCGAGTGGTCCATGCGCTTGTCGAGCCCGTAGACGACCGCGCCCTCCGGCGTGTGGAGGACGGGGTTGATGGCGTCGATGATCGAGTGGGTGACGTTGACGAACTCCAGTCGGACGTTCCCCGAGTCGCCGATCTCCATCGTCTCGCCCGCGCTCATCTTCTGCAGGTCGTTCTGGACGCCGAACTTCTCCTCGGACTGGATCTGCTGTTTGACCAGTTCGATGGTGAAGGGCGTCGCGACGACGGGCGCGTCGTAGCGGTGGGCCAGTTTCGAGATGGCGCCGATGTGGTCGAGGTGGCCGTGGGTCGGCACGATGGCCTGCACGTCCCCTTCGAGGTCGGACATGACCCGGTCGTCCGGGATGGCGCCCATGTCGATGAGGTCGAGCGAGTGCATCCGCTCGGTCTCGACGTTGTCGTGAATCAGTACCTGCGAGAGGTTGAGGCCCATGTCGAAGATGACAACGTCATCCCCGGCACGGACGGCCGTCATCTGCCGGCCGACCTCCTCGTAACCGCCGATTGTCGCGATTTCGACTTCCATAGTGTTAACTCCGAGTGGAGTCGCCCGGGGGGCGTGGTTCGTGCGTACGACCGGCGAGTCGGTTCACTGATGGCTCGATGCCTACGTGGTCCGCGGCCGACCACACCACGGCGGTGCGGTCCGGGACGGACCCCGCCGGTCGCCGCCCAACGCCCCGGGGGCGACCGTACGCTCGGTTACCAGAGGCTTTCGACCGTAGGGATAAAAAGGGAGTGGCTTCGGTCCGACACCGCGACACAGCGCCGGGGAACACGGTGCCACGTACCCCGACGGGGAGTCCCCCATCCCACAGGCACCGAATGTGGACCGTCCTACAGAACCGACCCGGTGAAGAGTATGAACGGTTCCAAGCCAGGAGAGAATAGAACAATACGAACTTCTAATATACTCCTACGAGTATCGAAATGTGGCTAGTTATTCTAGGAATAGGTACCTGTACGACCAGAACACTCAAGTGGCATCTGGGGAACAGTACCGTACATGATTCCGACCCCCGTCGAAACCGTGCTGTCACGGCCCGCGAACACCCTGCCGCGGACGGCGAAGGCCAGCGAGGCCGCCCGTCGCCTCCGCGACCCGCACGTCCCCGCCGTCGTGGTTCTCGACGAGCGCGACGAGGTCGCGGGCATCGTCACCGACTCCGACCTCGTCGCGCTCGTCGCCGAGGCCTGCGAGGACGTCCCCGTCGCCGACATCGTGTCGGGACCGGTCGTCACCGTCTCGCCCGAGGAGTCGGTCCGGACCGCCGCCCGTCGAATGCGCGAGTCCGGCGTCGCGCACCTCGTGGTCGTCGAGGACGGCATCTGCTGTGGTCTCGTCACCCGCGATGCGCTCGCCCCGCACGTCTCCCGGCACACCCTCGACGTGGAGTGGCAGGGCGAACCGCTCCGCGTCGAGGGACCTGCCCCCTCGGAGGCGCGGGTCGCGGAGTAGTCCGGGGGGCCCGCTCCCGGCGCGTCGCGCCGGGAGCGGCAGGTCCAAACCCGTTCGCTCCTATCTCCCCACATGTACACGGGCAAGACGGAGATGCCCTGCTGTCTCTGTGGTGACCCCGGGACCGTCGCCCGCATCGACATCCCGCCGCGGGCGGTGCAGTTGCTCCGTAACTCGGGGCCCATCGCGTGGCGCGACATCGTCGGCGAGGTGTCGATCCACTTCTGTGAGTCGGACTGGACGGTCGTGACCGACCTCGTCCTCGACACCGGAATGTCGCCGCTGCCGCGGTGCAACGCCGCCCGCGCCGACCTCGACATCCGGGAGGACTTCGAGGCGTTGCTCAACGACGTCCGCGAGGAACCCGACCAGACGCCCACCGAGCGCCGGATGCTCGCCGAATCGCGCGAGCGCATCGAGGCCGCCGGGAGAGACGGCCGCGAGAGCGTCAACACCCGCGACCTCGTGGAGGCGTACGTCCGCATGTGGGCGATGGAGGACCTCGACGCGCCCGCGACCCCCGCGGACGACTGAGCCCGGTTCAGTCGATACGGGTCCCGACGGCGTCCCCCGCGAGGAACGGCCCGAGGTCGTCCACCGAGAAGATGGACGCCGGCATCTCCAGGTCGAGCAGTTCCTGGACCTTCCCGGCCATCCCGCCGGTCACGTCCGTCGACTCGCTCGCGCCGAGGACCGCCGAGACGTCCTCGAAGGTCTCGATTCGCCGGACCACGGAGCCGGCCTCGTCGAGGACGCCCGGTACCGCAGAACAGAGCCCCACGCGGTCGACGTCCAGTTCCCGGGCCAGTTCGACGACGAGTTCGTCCCCCGAGAGGACGGTCGCGCCCTCGCCCTCGTGGACGACGACGTCGCCGTGGAGCACCGGGACGAACCCCTCCTCGAGCATCGTCCGCGTCGTCCCCATCGGGAGCGCCAAATCTCCGTCGGCGGTCCGACGGGCCGTCGAGAGCGGGTGGACCGGGAGCGCCGGGACGCCCTCGTCCGAGAGCGCCGTCACCACGGCCTCGTTGAGTTCCTGCATCGCCTCGTGGATGGCGAGGACGGCGGGCCCGTCGTGGGTCCCCTCGGTCGGCGTGACGCCGTGTTCGCTCGCGTGGAAGTGCCCGAAGCTCCCCCCGCCGTGGACGAGGACGAGGTCGTTGTCCGCCTCGCTCCCGACGTAGCCCGCGATGGCCATCGCCGCGTGTGCGATGGCGTGCTCCGCGAGCGTCTCGGGGGTGTCCTTGTCGGTGACGATGCTCCCGCCGAGTTTGAGAACAGTCATCATTCCGCACGCACCCCCTCGCGGTCGAGCTCCGCACGGAAGGCCTCCTCACAGCCGGGTGTGTAGTCGAGTGCCGTCTCTGCGGCCGGCGAGTCGTCGAGCGCGACGATACACCCCCCACCGCCCGCGCCGGTGAGTTTCGCGCCCAGCGCGCTCGCCTCCCGGGCGGCCCACACCATCGCGTCGAGCGACCGCGAGGAGACGCCGAGCGCCGACAGCAGGCCGTGGTTGAAGTCCATCAGCTTCCCGACCTGCTCGACGTCGTCCTCGTGGAGCGCCCGCTCGCCCCGCCGGACGACGTCGCCGATTGCCGTCACTGTGTCGGCGGCGAAGTCGTACTCCTCGCGGAGCGCCCGGACCCCGGCGACGAGTTCGCCGGTGTCGCCCGCGCCCCCGTCGTAGCCGACGACGAACGGCAGGTTCGGGGCGTCCTCGATGCGCCGGCAGTCGTCGCCCTCGACGCGGACCGCCCCGCCCATCGCAGAGCAGAACGTGTCGGCCCGCGAGGCCTGCCCGTCCTGGACCTCGTGTTCGACGTGGTAGGCTCGGTCGGCGATATCCTCGGGTGCCAACT
>CAYYSW010000171.1:0-6080 GCA_964474395.1 uncultured Halobacteriales archaeon | reverse complement strand
GGCGTGGGCCACCTCCGCGTCCACCCGGTCGATGCCCCACGGCAGCGTCTGGGCGATCGCGTGCATCTCGCCGTCGGCTTCGATATACCGGACGTTCGGGTTCCGCTGGAGGTTCTCGAGTGCCGCCTCGGAGAACCGCCCGGCGACGGCCTGCCCGATCGCGCCGAAATCGAGGACGCGATGCACCGAATCCGCCCGCCGCTTCGCGGCGTTCGTCGCCCGCTTCGAGGCCGTCCCCACGATGTGCCGGTCGGGCTGCTCGCCGGCGGCGGGGTCCGTGCCGACCGCGATCGCACCGACCCCCGCACCGACGCCGGCGACGAACCGCCGTCGGGAGACCGCTGTTCGTGTCGATACATCCGTTTCGTGTTCTCTCCCTGTCATGGTATGTGTTGGCACGAGAGGAGTACTGGGAGTTAATTCTATCCCCCTGATAGTCCGTTGGGGCTTGGAACGCGGGATCGAGGAGGCAAGAATCCGACACCGGTTTCGATGTCATTCTACCGCCGCTTTCGCTGCGAGCGTCCGATGCCCCGAATTACTCGGTATCGCCGGACCGCCGCAGCGCCTGGAACGCCAGGAGGACGAAGAACGCTCCACACGCTCGCAACTGGGTGAGGTACCCCTGCTTCCACTCGAAGGGGGCCGACCCCTCGTAGGCGACCCTGTTGCCGACCTCGACGTACTGTCTCGGGAAGAGCAGCAGGGTAACGCCCACGAGCCCGATGTACTTCATGTAGGTGGTGTAGGCCTTCCCACCCTTCAGACAGACGAGCGTCGTGAGCAACCCCTCCATGCGGACGTACGAGGCGAGCCAGCGTCGCTCGACGAAATCGTCCGGGTTCTCGACGGCGAGTTCCTGCATCACCGCCAGGAACTTCGCTGGAAACAATATCATGACGACACCCGTGAGCCCTCCCAACAGTCGCGACATGGACGGGATATGAAGCGAACTGACATGAATGTCGCGTCCACGCTCCAGAGTTCGAAGCCCGAGGGAACCTCCTCGCCGATCAGCGTCGGGTCGATATACCTGGAATCGGTTCGACGACCGGACGACGGAATAGGAGATACTGCCCGACCGGGTACCCTGTCGCGTTACTCGCGTCCCTCGGGGCCGTGGTCGCGCTTGCCGTTCGACGGGGCACGCCGAGCGGTTTTTCTCGTCCCGGGCGACAGGGGCATTGAGAGCGTACCATGAGTGACACTACCATGAATCCGGACGGCCGAGACGTGGGTACCGTCGGCATCGTCGCCTTTCTCGCGTTGACGTTCGCGTGGTCGTGGGGGTTCTGGGGCCCGAGGGCCCTCCTCGCGGCGGGTATCGTCGAGGGGGTCCCCGAGTTACCGAACCTCGGGGCGTTCGGCCCGACGGTCGCCGCGTTCGTCCTCGTCGCCTACGCGAACGGGATTGCGGGGATCCGGCGACTCGCCGGCCGGGCAGTACAGTTCGACTATCCCGGCCGATGGGTGCTCGTAGCCCTGTTGCTCCCACCGGCGATCGTCGGGGTCGCACTCGCGGTCGCCGTCGCTACGGGCACGACGCCGACGTTCCCGTGGGCGGGTCAACCGATCGTCCTCCTCGTCGCGTTCGGCTACATCCTCGTACTCGGTGGCCCGATCCAGGAGGAGTTCGGCTGGCGTGGCTACCTCCTCGACCCGCTCCAGAAGCGACTGACCGCACTCGGCGGAGGCCTCGCCGTCGGCCTCATCTGGGAGCTCTGGCACCTGCCGCTGTTTTTCATCCCGAGCGAGACCATCTACTACCGAAACCCGTTTGTGGGCTTTCTCGTCTCTATCACCCTACTCTCCGTGCTTATGACGTGGGTGTACAACAACACGAACGGGAGTCTCCTCCCGGCGCTCCTGATGCACACCGCCTGGAACTGGGCCCAGGGGATGTTCCCGATCCTCGAGTCCGACCCCGCGAGTCTCGCGATGGTCGGGCTCCTCGTCGCTACCGCTATCGCCGTCGTGGTGTATTCGGGCCCGCGCCGGTTGGCGCGAGGGAGACGAAGGGCCCGGGCCGACTAGATGTCCGTCTCCGATCGGGCCCCGAGCCTCGTTCACCGCCGTGAGAGCCGGGATTCGCTCCCGATGAGGGGCCGCCCGCTCCGGTCCGTTCCTCGTGGGGCAACGCGTGGGTTATCCGTAGAACTCCAAGGCGAGTCCCCAACGTGGGCGTCCTCCCCTCCCTGGGCGTTCGACGGCGTCCACACCGTATCACGCTTCGCCGACGACGGTCCTCAGAACAGCGCGACCTGCACCAGCGAGAGGGCCACCAGCGGGACGTGGAACGCGGCGTGGCCCACCATCGCCGCCTCGAGGCTCCGCCGCCAGTACAGCCAGCCGAGGAGGACGCCCGCGACCGCGTTCAGCAGGACCGTCCGGGCGATCAGCGCCGGGGTCAACCCGACGGACTGCGCGAGCGCCGGGAGGTGGCCGACCCCGAACAGCACGGCGGAGATCACGATCGCGACCCACATGACGCCTGACCCGGGACCGGCCGACCGACGGCCCGTGACGAACCAGCCGACGAGCGCGAGCACCGACATGAGTCCGTATCGGAGCAGGAGTTCCTCGGTGATACCGCCGTAGAGGAACCGGACCGGAGCGTACGCGAGGACGGCCGCCACGGTCGGGTCGGTCGCCCCGATCGCGGACTGCGGGAGGTCCCGTGCGACGAACGGGGCCAGGGCGACGTCGAGCACCACGATGAGGACGCCCCCGAGCGCGCCCAGGGCGACGGCGAGGCCGACTTCGGGACGGAGGCGGTGCCAGACCCCCTCGCCCGTCCGGACTCGGTCGGCGAGATACGACCGCAACCCCACCCGTGGGGCCGCGTACGTTCCGAGCAGACACGCGACGGCGAGCAGGAGGAGGGGGGTGATTCCGGAGAGCACGGCGAGGAGGGGAAGCGTCAGTCCGGCCGGGACCGCCGCCGGCGGCGTGGTGAGGTAGACGTACACAATGAGGGCGAGGATGCCGGGAACCCCGGCGAGCAGCGTCGCGCCGAACCGCGCCGCGAACGCGGAGGGACGTTCAGTGAGGGACACACCGCTGGCGAACACCGGTGCCACGAAAAGCGTTGTGTCACCGCCGTCGCTCCCGACCGGCCCCGAGGCGGTCGCTCGTCGGTCTACCGCCGACCGAGTCGTGGCGTGTACCAGTATTCCCGACCCGAACTACTCGGGACCGTCACGGGCAACGAGGGACCCCGTTCGCGAGAAGCGATCGGGGCGGGTAGTTGCTCAGGAAAGCGGGTCCGACCGGTCAACCTTTTTGCTGCTACTGAGAGAACCCGGTTATGTCAATGAAAACATATGATACGTTCCGGTCTCGGTTCGGGGTTTCCGAAGCGTCGGTCGCGGGGTTCGGCCTGACCGCGGCGGGCTTCGTCAGCCTCATGGGGATCATCACGGCCGAGGTGCTCTATCCGGGGTACTCGACGAGACAGGACATCAGCGATCTGGGCTCGACCCGCCCGCCGAACCCCGTGATTCACGAACCGTCGGCGACGATCTTCAACACGACGATGCTGGTGACGGGGGCGATAGTCGTCCTCTCGGCCTACCTCCTCTACCGGGCGACGAACCGACGCGGGTTCCCCCTCGCACTCGCCGTGTTCGGCGTCAGTGCGTTCGGCGTCGGCGTGTTTCCGGGGAACGTGACCCCCTGGCACGGTCTCTTCGCGCTCCTCACGTTCTTCAGCGGTGGTATCGCGGTCGTCCTCTCCGCGCGAGTCGTCTCCAGGCCGTTCTCGTTCCTCTGTGGGCTCTTCGGTGGAACCTCCCTGCTGGTCCTCAGCAGCGTCTTCGTCTACGGGCTGGTCGTCGGTGGCCCCAGTCCCCTCGAGCCGCTCGGCTCGGGGGGAATCGAACGCTGGGTCGTCTATCCGCTCGTCGTCTGGCTCCCCGCGTTCGGTGGCTACCTCCTGGCTGATGCCGACGATACGACGGACGTACCCACCGAACAGTGAGGTAACTTCAGGGTGATCGACCCCGGGACAAGACGGGCCCCGCAGTCGGTGGCCAGCGATCAGCGAGCGGCGTTCGTCTCGGCCCCCTCGAGCTGAGTGGTTCGTCGGTCGGCGGTCAGTGGGAAACGGCCATGTAGTCGTTCACACGCGTTCGAGGCGGAAGCCCACGGCTCGGGGGCGTGGGCGACTCACCGCAGGAGCGACCGGACCTCGAACGTGATCGTGATGTCGGGCGCGAACGCCGTCCAGTCGGTTCCCGAGCGTCGGTACTCGAGAAGCCCCGTTTCGAGGACGTAGCCTCGAAGCGGCTTGGTACCGGCATCGAACAACCGCTCCCCACCGAGCGTGTACCGCTCTGTGACCGACTCGCCGGCGGCCATCGACTCCACGAGCGGGACGTCCTCGACCGCCCAGTCGTCCCCGTCGCGTCGGACGTGCTCGGAGTCCCGATAGCGCTCCGAGACGAGCGCGGACCCGGGCTCGACCTCGAGGACGCCCAGCGGCCAGATCCCCCAGTTTCGAATCTCCACCGCCTCGCTACCTTCGTTGCGGAGTTCGAACCCGAACCGGGCGGGACTGTCGACGGTGATTCCGGGGTCGAGCACCCGGAGATCGAGGACGAGCGGCCCCGACTGCTCGGGGACGGTGTGGTCGACGATCTCGTACTCCCGGTCGCCGAGGCAGCCCGCGAGGCCGACGGTTCCCGCACCAGTCAGCGCCAGGAACCGACGACGGTCGATCATCGCTCACCTCCACGAGACGAGTCGGCGGTCGCCGCGAGGAACACCTCCTCGACGGGCGCCTCCGGCCCGAGGTCGTGTCGCTCCCGGAGGTCGGCCAGCGGCCCCTCGGCGACGAGCCGACCGCGATGGAGGATGCCGACCCGGTCGCAGGTGGGTTCGATCTGCCCGAGGACGTGACTCGAGAGGAACACCGTCGCGCCGCGGTCGGTCTCCGCTCCGATGATCTCGCGGACCCGCCGCACGCCGTGGGCGTCGAGCCCCGAGAAGGGTTCGTCGAGAACTAACAGGTCCGGCGATCCGACGAGCGCCATCGCCAGCAGGAGGCGCTGGAGCATCCCCTGGGAGAACCCCCCGACCGCGGCGTCGGCGGCGTCGCCGAGTCCGACGCGGTCGAGCAACGTGGCCGGGTCGTCGTCCGTCCCTTTGGTCCCGACGACCAGCGAGACGTGCCGCCGAGCGGAGCGGTCGACGTAGAGGCCGACCCGGTCGGGGACGACGCCCACCCGGTCGTGGACCGCACGCGGCTCCGCCCACGGGTCGTGGCCGAGGAGTCGCGCGGTACCAGCCGTCGGTCGGAGGTAGTTCAGCAGGAGGCCAACCGTCGTCGACTTCCCGGCCCCGTTGGGTCCGAGGAAGCCGAAGAACTCGCCGCTCCTGACGGCGAGGTCAAGCCCGTCGACGGCGGTCGTCCCCTCGAAGCGCTTGGTCAGCCCCGTCGTTTCGATGGCCGGGGTCACACGAGGTCACCCCGTTCGAACCGGCGGCGGGCGACGGCGAGTGGAACGACACACCAGAGAACGAGGACGACCACCGCCAGCGACTCGTGGAGGTACAGCGGGACGGCCCCGTCGGGGAACACCGACCCGACGGTGAGGACGTTCGTGATCGTCCCCGGCTCCCGGGCGCTGATGACCGTCCGATGATCGACCGCGGCGTTGCCGACGCCGAGGACCCAGTTCGTCGCGACCGCGAAGGCGCCGTCGGGCGACAGCCGGTTCAAGAAGAGCACGACACCGGCCGGGGAGAGCCCGAGTGTACTGACACCCCCTTCGAGAACGCCGTAGAGCGCCGTCGTGAGCGAGCGCCACCCGATCATGACGACGAGGCCGACCCCGAGGACGGCGACGCTGGCCACGCGTCCAGTGGTCGCGAGCAACGCCGAGGCCGCGGTCGCCATCGAGACGAGAGTGACGACGAACAACAGGACGACGAGCACCGTCCCGACGAAGGCGAGTGGCGAGACGAACCCGAAGCGGACCACCCCGATAAGGGTGAGGACCAGCAACCCGACGCACGTCGGAATCGCGACCCCGACGCTCCGCCCGACGAGCTTCCCGGTCAGGATATCGGTTCGGCTT
>CAYYSW010000170.1:5220-6104 GCA_964474395.1 uncultured Halobacteriales archaeon | reverse complement strand
ATGCGCGAGATGCTCGGCGTCACCGCCGCGGTCGTCGGGCAGGGCCACGTGGACGACGTGGCGATGGTCACCGACGGCCGGTTCTCGGGGGCGACCCGCGGCCCGATGATCGGCCACGCCGCACCCGAGGCGTTCGTCGGCGGCCCCCTCGCGGCACTGGAGGACGGCGACCACATCACCATCGACATCCCGGACCGGACTCTCGACGCGGACCTCACCGAGGAGGAACTGGAGGAGCGACTGGCCGACTGGGAGCAGCCGGAACCAGCGTACTCCGGGGGCGTCCTCGCGAAGTACGGCCTGGCGTTCGACTCGGCGGCCAACGGCGCGGTGACGAACCCCGGCGTCCGCAGGCTGGACTGAGCTGGCGCCGGTCCCGTCGGTTCCACTAGCTCTCGCCGGGGAGCGAGGGGTGATGTCTATTGCGCGTGTGTTTTAGTGGCCCTGCGAGAAGGGGGGTGTATGGCAGGGTTCGATCTCGACCTCCAGTCGGTCGAGCGCGAAATCGAAGACGCGACCGACGGGGGCGGGCGGGTCGTCCTCGGCGTCCTCGACGGGGAGACCGCGCCCGGCGAGTGGGTGCGCCTCGTCAACGACGGGTCGGTGCTGGTGCTGGCCATCGAGGGCGACCTGAACGAACTCGCGTCGGGGTTCGCCCGCGAGATCAGGGACATGGGCGGGAAGTTGCCGGCATTGGGGCCCGCGGGCTTAGCATGGCCATCTTCCCAGGTCACCGCTTCGGCCGGGATACCCCAGATCTGCGCCGCGCGCGCCGTCAGCTTCTTGATCGCATCGCGCGCGGCGAGGATGGTCGCCATCCCGGTGGCGAAGGTGGTGCGGCTGCCGTCGGTCACGTCGTTGTAGCCGAGCGATGAGGTGTCGGC
>CAYYSW010000170.1:0-5210 GCA_964474395.1 uncultured Halobacteriales archaeon | reverse complement strand
GACCTGAACGAACTCGCGTCCGGCTTCGCCCGCGAGGTCCGCGACCTCGGCGGGCAGCTGGTACACTTCAGGAAGTTCCTCGTCGTCTCGCCGCCGGGGGTCCGTATCGACACCGACCGCCTCGGGTAGCCGGCGACTCGCTCTCTCGGGACGGCCGGTCAGGTCTCCGAGGGCCCCGCGGTCAACAGGTCCAGTTCGGCCCCACACCCGACACACGAGAGCTGGTAGGCCTGCTCGCCGTCGCGGTCGACCACCTCGTAGTCCCGGTCCGTCGCCGCCCCGCACTCGGGACACTGCTCTTCGACGAGCGCCCGGTCGCTCGCCTTCGGCGCGCCGACCGCGACGACCGTCGCCGGTTCGTCGCCCACGGCCACGCCCCGGTTGGGGGCGTCCCGCGGGACGAAGAAGGCCTCGCCCGCGCCCACCTCGAAGGACCCCTCGGGCGTCTCGAAGGCGACCGTCCCCCGCGTGACGTAGAACAGTTCCTCGTGGTCGGGGTGGCGGTGGTACCCCCACGGGAGTCGTTCGCCCGGGTCGGCGGTGATGACGTTGAAGCCGAACTCGCTTGCGCCCACCGCCTCGTCGACCTCCTTCTTGTGACGGGTCGGGTTCGGGGCGTCGGGCAGGTCCTCCACGCTGACGTGCCGGTAGTCGGGCATACCCGGGACTGGGTGGTCGACGACGAAGAGTCCACAGGAAACGGGTCAGCGAAGCGTGAGGTAGTGGCCGTCCTGGTCCCGCACGCGCACCCCGTCCTCGACGGGCGTCACGTCTGCAGCCTGGTCGCGGACGGCCTCGGCGGCCGCCGTCGGGTCGTCGGTTCCCAATCCGAGGTCGACGTGGACGCCCCCGCGGGCGTCCGCGAGGCCGAGGTGTGGTTCCCACAGTTCGAAGTCGAACGGGCCGGCGGTCAGGCGGACGCGCTTCCGGTCCCCGCCGCGGTCCACGACGTCCATCCCGAGTGTGGTGTAGAAGCGCTCGGCGCGCGCGAGGTCCTCGACCTCGAGGACGACCTCGAAGACGCCCGTGATGTCGGCGCCCTCGTCCTCGGACTGGCCGATCTCCACGCAGTTGCCCTCGCAGTCGTAGAAGTACAGCGAGCGCGCGTTCCCGAAGGTGTGTTCGTCGAGGTCGAAATCGTCCTCCAGGCGGGCCCACCAGTCGTCGTAGCGGTCGGCAGGCGTGGACATCGCGTAGTGGACGTGCAACCCCCCACGGGGGACGGGGCCGGGCGCGCGCAACACGAGGTCGGTGTCGCCGGCGGCGAAGGCCACCTCGCTCTCGTCCGCGCGGACCATGGGGAGGCCGAGGTGCGTCTCGTAGAACTCGCGGGCGGGGTCGAGGTACTTCACTTCGAGTGCCAGCCAGTCGAGCGACGTGAGCATGCTGAGGGGTGGCACGCCCGGGGCATAACTGCCACCCCCGTCGCGGGCGACGGCCCCACGACGGTCGGCGACGGGAGCACGCTACCGGTTCGGTGGCTTTGCCCCCTCGCCACCGTTTATGCCGCCACCGGGCCTACCCGGGGGTATGCCAATGAAATCGTCCGGCGAGACGTCGCTGCGCGAGATAGACCGCTGGGAGAGCGGGTTCGGCTGGCTCGCGTACCCCGACGAGCGCATGGAACGAGCCAGTCACGCCCTCGTCGACGACGGGGACGTCTGGCTGGTCGACCCCCTCGACGCCGACGGCCTCGACGACCTGCTGGCCGAGGAGGGGGAGGTGGCCGGCGTCGTCGTCCTCCTCGACCGGCACAACCGGGATGCGAACGCCATCGCGCGCCGACACGGCGTCTCGGTCCACCGCCCCGCCTGGATGGACACCATCGACTCGAACTACGACGTGCCCGTCGAGGACCTCGGTGACGAACTCGACGGCACCGGCTACCGGGTCCGCAAACTCCACGACACACCAGTGTGGCGCGAGGCGTACCTCCATCACCCCGAGGAGGGAACGCTCCTCGTCTCCGAGGCCCTCGGGACGTGTCCGTACTTCCTGACGGCGGGCGAACGCGTCGGCGTCCACCCCATGCTCCGCCTCCTGCCGCCGCGCGAACTCGTCGACTACGACGTCGAACGGGTGCTGATGGGCCACGGTGAGGGAATCATGGCCGACGCGGCCGGCGCCATCCGCGACACCGTCCGCAACTCGCGACGCCGCGCACCGGGGCTCTACGTCGGGGCGTTCCGGGACCTGCTGGGCTGAGCCCCCGTCGCACGGCCGGCGATGTCGGCTGGCCGAAGCGTTTTTCATCTAAAAAATCAGAATGGAAGCTGTGACACTGTGCAGACGAGACTGGTCGGAGGGTCGGGCGCCATGACGTTCGTCGCCATCGACGCCATCCCCGGCGACAGGGGACTCCGCGTCACCGACCGCATCGAGCGCCGCCGCTGTGAGCTCCACGCGGGGGGTGCGGTGGCGCCGCGGCCGGTCGACGACGAACCGTTCGTCGTCCCCGTCGATACGGCCGTCGCCGTGGAGACGGACAGCCTCGTCTTCCCACAGCTCGTCGATACGTACGTCCGCGACGACGCCGGCACACTCGTCCGGGAGATCGGCCACTTCGAGGACCAGCGGTTCCCGGAGGGGGTGTACACGGTCGAACTCAGCGCCCCCATCAAGCTCTACCTGCGCGTCGAGGGGCCGCTCCGCATCGTCTCGGACGCCTCGACGGTCGCCGTCCACCTCGACGGCGACCCGACGGTGTTCGTGGGAGCGCGCTCGTACCACGACCAGCCCGCCGCGACGGTCACGACCACCGACGACCCCGAGGACCTCCTCCGGGCGGTGTCGTACCTGGGGTCGGCGCTGAAGACGCTCAGCCCGGAGCGCTCGTACCCGACGCTGCGCGGGCACCCCCCGGCGGTCGAACTGGGCGAGCGCTTCGAGGTGCCCGCCGGCCTCGAACGTCCCGACAGCGGGGTGCGCATCGAGGTGCCCCCCTCCGCGGGCGCGGCGTTCGTCGTCGCTCCCCTCGCGTACTACCTGGGGGCGGAGGTCGTCCCGGGCGAGCGGCCACGGCTCGTCACCGACGGGGGGTTCGTTCACCCGCTCGACGGCCCCGAGGGGTTCGAGACGGCCGTCGAACGGACGCTGAAGCAGGTGTTCTTCCTCGATTGCCTCGTGCGCACCGAGGGGTACTACCCGGTCGACCTCTACGAGCGGCGGGCCGTCGAGGAGGCGGGGGTCCTCCCGTTCGACCTGGCGGCGACCTACGAGCTATCGCTCCCCGAACAGCTCGCCACGTACCTCTCTGTCCCCTTCGAGTCGCTCGAACCTCACATGCCGACGTGGAAGCTCACCGGGCACGTCGACCCGGACCCCGAACGCGTCGAGATGCTGCCGTTCCTCGTCGACGACCTCGCGGTGGTCCGGACCTCGCGGGGCGACGAGTTGACGCCCGCGGAGGCGCAGTCGGCGGCCATCGAGCAGTTCATGGGCGACACCCGCGGGTCGCGGTCGAGCAAACGGGCGGGCGCCGCGACGGGGGTGCCACGACTGGTCCGCCCCGAGCCGGTCGATTCGCTCGAACAGGCGTGGGCCGGGGCGGACGCCCCCATCGGCGCGAGCAAGGTGACGGTAGAGGCCTACCGCAACCGCCTCGACCAGGAACCGACGACGGCGGACTTCGGCATCGCCGTCGTCTGCAACGACGCCGGGATGCTCGCGGAACACGAGATGGCCTGTGACGTCTACGGCTCGCGCGACGAACTCCCGTTCGACGTGACGTTCTACCAGGACCTCTCGACCGACCGCCTTCGCCTCGTTCTCGAATCCGACGTGGACTTCCTCCACTACATCGGGCACATCGACGACGAGGGGCTCCGATGTCCCGACGGACACCTCGACGCCCGGACGCTCGACCGGGTGGGCGTCGACGCGTTCTTCCTCAACGCCTGTCGCTCCTACGAGCAGGGGATGGCGCTCATCGAGGCGGGGGCCATCGGCGGGGTGACGACCTTCGACGAGGTCATCAACGCCGGGGCGACGACCGTGGGGATGACGATGGCCCGCCTGCTCAACAGCGGGTTCCCGCTCCAGGCGGCGCTCAACATCGCGGGCAAGGAGAGCGTCGTCGGCGGGCAGTATCTCGTCGTCGGCGACGGGAACGTCGAGATGGCGCAGGCCGAGACGGGGACGCCCTTCATCCTCTACGTCGACCCCGGCGAGGACGGGTACACCGTCCGGTTCCGGGCATATCCGACCCGCCTCTGTGGTCTCGGGACGACGGCGACGCCGGCGCTCAAAGGCGTCGGGCGGAACTTCCTCGCGGGGAACGTGAGCCGGGAGTTCGAGGTGACTGCCGCTGCCCTCTCGTCGTTGCTGAACCTCGGGTCGACGCCGGTGTATCTGGACGGTGAACTCCACTGGAGCGGAGAACTGTCGCTCGACGGTTCCCAGGAGAGAACTTAGGGGCCGGGGTTGGACGTCCCGACGCCGGCCATGACGGTTCCGGCCTGCGAGAGCAACAGGAGCATGCTGAACAGGACGCCGGTCATCTTCGGGTGATCCGCGAGGTACTGTGTGACGGAACTATCTGACATTACGTTTCCAACATTTTCACCCATAATGATAAATATTTCCCCGAATCAATCAGGATACTAATACTCACCTGATGGGCGGCGGCTTCATGTCCGTCCGTGACCACGTCTCCGGTGTGGTCTACATCACCGCGGGACTGGTCGAAGCGCTCCTCGGGTTCGCCGAGGAACGCGAACCCCAGTCGGTTACTATCGGCTTGTCGGTCACGCCCGCCAGCACGCTGGTCGTCGCGGACACCGCGGACGCCGGCGCCCTCGACGGCGTCCCGTCGGACGCGCCGGTGTTCACCCACTTCTACCTCCCCGAGACGGGCGAGTCCGTCCGGGCGGTGTTCGGGATGGACCTCTCGAGTCCCCGCACGCAGGGGCGGTTCATCTCACACCCCGACGGGACGCGGGAGCTCAAGCGGACCGACGACCTCCACGAGGTGGTGTTCGTCGCGGTCCCGCCGTGGGAGCGAGTAGCCGCCTACGGCCGCCACGGCGAGCGCTTCGAGGTGACGGTCCTCGACGCCGAACCGCCCGTCGAGTCGGTCACCTGAAATCACTCCGGGGTACGTGAGTTCACTTGAGGTAGCCGAGGTCCCGCAACTGGGTGGCGATCTCCTCGAACTCCGCCTCGGAGAGCCCCCCGGCCTTCTGGTGTTGGATGACGATGCTCCGCAGGAG
>CAYYSW010000169.1:0-6119 GCA_964474395.1 uncultured Halobacteriales archaeon | reverse complement strand
GTGGCCTTTTGGGCTACTTCCGCGGCAACGTCGCCTACCTGTTTCTCGGCCTCATGTGGGTCACCTTCTCTCTCCAGTTCGTCGTGGCCGGACTGGCCGGTCAGCGGGCGATGGAGACGCTGTTCGTTCTCCGGTCGAACCGCCTGCTCTACGTCTGGACGTGGGTCACGTCCATCTTCGCCCACGGGAGCTTCTTCCACATCTTCGGGAACGGCATCGCCCTGTTCTTCTTCGGCCCCGTCGTCGAGGACTACGTCGGGTCGCGGGCGTACACGGCGCTGTTCTTCGCCAGCGGCATCCTCGCCGGACTCGGGCAGGTCGGACTGAGCCTCCTGCTCGGCGACCCCATCACGGGCGTTCTCGGTGCCAGCGGCGCGGTCATGGCCATCTTCGCGGTCCTCACCGTCCTCAACCCGGACATGCGGGTGTTGCTCTACTTCATCATCCCCGTCCCCATCTGGGTCATCACCTTCGGCTACGCCGGCCTCTCGCTCGTCGGGACGTTCTCCTCGGTCAACGTCGGGAGTAACATCGCCCACATCGCCCACCTCACCGGGCTCGTCATCGGTCTCCTCTACGGCGAGTACGTCCGGCGGCAGGGCGTGCGGGCGTCCGGCCAGCTCCAGCTCGGCGGCGGCGCGGGCGGCCCCGGCCGGGGGCGCGGTCCCTTCTGATCCGATGAGGATCGTCAACCCCGAGTTCCGGCCCGACCCGTCGATAGACCGCACGGAGATGGAGGCGCTGCAGGACGACATCGCCGCGAGCGCCGTCTTCGAGGACGACTTCGCGTTCGACGCGGGGGCTGTCTGTAGCGGGAGCGGGACCGAAGCCGGGCAGTCAACCCTCGGCGGGAGCGGGGCGTTCGGCGGCGGGGACGGGAGTGCGGGCGCGGGCGACCCGACCCCGCCGCTGGTCGCCGGCGTGGACCAGTCGTTCCTCGACGACCGGGTCGTGAGCGCCATCGTCGTCCTGCGGGGCGGCGAGGTGGTCGAGCGCACGTACACCGTCTCGCCTCTGGAGTTCCCCTACATCCCTGGCCTGCTCTCCTTCCGGGAGGGCGGCCCCATCCTCGACGCCTTCGAGGCGCTGGAGACCGAACCGGACGTCGTCTTCTTCGACGGGTCCGGGCGCATCCACTACCGACAGGCGGGGCTGGCGACGCACATGGGCGTGGCACTGGACGTGCCGTCGCTCGGCGTCGCGAAGAACCTCCTCTGTGGTCGCGTCGTCGGACCGACGGACGAACTCGACGCGGGCGACCGGGTCGCAGTCGAGGCCGACGGGGACGTGACCGCCCCCGACGGGACGGTCATCGGCTACGCCGTCCAGACCCGGCAGTTCGACGCCTCCTATCGCATCAACCCGGTGTACGTCTCGCCGGGCCACCGGCTGAGCGCCGGGACGGCGGCCGACCTCGTCGGGCGCTGTCGGGGCGGGTACAAACTCCCGGAACCGACCCGGCTGGCCGACGGCTACGCCGATACCGCGAAAGAGGAAGCGAGTAAGCAGTAGTCGGACGGTTCAGCGGGTGTGTCGGACGACGTAGAGGGGTCGCCCGCGGTCACGGAGTTCGCGCAGCACGTCGGCGGCCTCCTCCGCGGCGCGGACGTGTTCCGTCGGCGTCGTCGGCGCCACCGTCTCGAAAGCATCGACGAGCGCGTCGAGCAGGGCGTCGCTCGCCGGCGCTCGACACTGGTCCGGGACGAGACCGTGGTCGGAGGGGTGGAGCTGCTCTTCGACCACGCTCTTCGGCATCTCGAACTCGCCGTCGATTCGCCTGAGCGCGTCGCTCCGGCGGGTGGGCTCGATTCGGGTCTGAACGTCTGATTCGTTCGTGCTCATGGGGTATGTCGTCGAACGGGCAGGCCGTGACGCCGCCGTTGCACGCGGCGCGGACGGCGTCGGGACCCACCATTTCGCCTATCTCGACGAAGGGGCCCGACGGGGGTACTGCTTCGGCTTGCGAAGGAAACCCACGTTCCGCCGGGGCGCGACCGGCGACCCTTAAGTGCGGGGCGCGAGACTCGCGGATATGGCAAAGACCGTGCTGATAACCGGGTGCTCGTCCGGCATCGGGCGGGCCACCGCCCGGGCGTTCCGTGACGAGGAGTGGACGGTCTACGCGACGGCCCGCGACACGGCCGACGTGCAGGACCTCGCCGACATCGGCTGTGAGACCGCCGCCCTCGACGTGACCGACGCCGCGCAGGTCGAGGGCGTCGTCGACCGCATCATGGACGAACAGGGGCGAATCGACTGCCTCGTCAACAACGCCGGCTACGGCCAGTTCGGACCCGTCGAGGACGTCCCGACGGACGTGCTCCACCGGCAGTTCGACGTGAACCTCTACGGCCCCCACCGGCTCATCCGGGCCGTGCTCCCGTACATGCGGGAGCGCGAGGCCGGGCGCATCGTCAACGTCTCCAGCGTCGCCGGGCGCGTCGTCACGCCCGGGATGGGGGCCTACAGCGCCTCGAAGTTCTCGCTGGAGGCGCTGACCGACGCGCTCCGCAACGAGATCGAACCCCACGGCGTCGAGGCGGTACTCGTCGAACCCGGACCCGTCGAGACGGCGTTCGCCGACCGGAAGAACGAGCAGTTCGCCGCGCTCGACCGCTCGGGGGCATACGAGGCCATCTACCGCCTCTACGAGGACGGCACCCTCTTCGGCGGCCAGAGCCCCATCGCCGTGACGCCCGAGGAGGTGGCGGACGTCATCCTCGAAGCCGCGCTCATGCCCGACCCGGAGCCGCGCTATCCCGTGGGAGCGTTCGCGGACCTGACACTGAAGGCCCGCTACCTCCCAGACAGGCTCCAGGATACCGCCTACGGGCTGCTGAACCGGCTGGTGTAACCCATGAGTAGGGACGTCGCCCGGGCGTGCATCGAGGCAGGAGTCGCCGCCGCCGACCCGGAACGGGCGGTCCGCGAACAGGTCACCGTCGAGGCCGAACGTATCCACGTCGGCGGGGAGACGTTCGACCTCGCGGACTACGACCGCGTCGTCGTCGCCGGCGGGGGGAAGGCCGCTGCCGCCGTCGCTCGCGGCCTCGCGGCGGTCCTCGGGGACCGCATCACCGACGGCGTGGTCGTGACCGACGGGGACACCGCGGGACTGCGCCCCGTCGATGCGGACGGCGAGGACGCGGAGGAGGCCGAGACGGGCGCCGATGCGGACGGCGAGGGCGGGGAGGACGAGACGGGCGCCGATGCGGACGGCGAGGGCGGGGAGGACGAGACGCCCCCGCCCATCGAGGCCGTCGTCGGCGACCACCCGGTCCCGAGCGAGCGCAACGTCGAGGCGACCGAACGGGTCGTGGACCTCCTCGAACGCTGCGACGAGCGGACGCTCGTCCTCGCGCCGGTCACCGGCGGCGGGAGCGCGTTGCTCGCTGCGCCGACCGTGCCCCTCGACACGTTCCGGGAGTTGACCGAGGCGCTGGTCGAGAGCGGTGCGGACATCCACGAGATAAACGCGGTCAGGAAGCGCCTCTCGCGCGGGAAGGGCGGCGGACTGGCGGCCGCCGCCCTTCCTGCGACGGTGCTCGCCTTCCTCGTGAGCGACGTCGTGGGCGACGACCCGGGCATCATCGCCAGCGGGCCGTTCGCGCCCGACGACTCCACCGCGGCGGAGGCGCTGGCGGTCCTCGACCGCTACGACATCGACGTCGAGGAGTCCGTCCGCGAGGCCCTGGAGACCGGCGGCGCGTCGGCGGACGACCTCGCGCACGTCCACACGCACCTGCTCGTGCGCACGCGGACGTCCATCGACGCCGCCGCGGACCTCGCCTTCGAGTCGGGGTACGACCCGCTCGTGCTCTCCTCGTCGATGCGCGGGGAGGCCCGCGAGATAGCCATGGCGCACGTCGCCGTCGCCGAGGAGGTCGGCGACTCGGGCGACCCGGTGGCCCCGCCCGCCGCCCTCCTCTCGGGCGGCGAGGTGACGGTCACGGTCAGGGGCGACGGCGAGGGCGGCCCGAACCTCGAACTCGCGCTGGCGGCGGCCCTCGAACTCCCGGGGGACGTCACGCTCGCCAGCGTGGACACCGACGGACGCGACGGCGGCACCGACGTCGCGGGGGCCGTCGTCGACTCGGACACCGTCGGGCCGGACGAGGCCGACGCCGCACGCGACGCCCTCGCGGACAACGACGTCCTCCCGTTCCTCGAGGAACGAGACGCGCTGCTCGACGTGGAGAGCACGACGAACGTCAACGACCTGCGTCTCGTGTTGGTCGACTAGGCGAGGCAGGCCGCGACGACGCGCAGCATCGCCTCGCCGCTGACCTCCTCGGCGAAGAGGGGGACGCGTTTCACGGCCTTGCCGCGGAACACCTCCTGTGCCCGCGAGAGCGCCTTCTGCTGGCTCTCCCAGCGCTTCGAACAGAACTCGCAGTCCTCGGGGTTCGGCGTGACGAACCACCCGCTGTCGACGTCCACGACGTTCGCGATGTCCTCCGTGACGCGGTTGACGACGACCGTGGAGACGGGGATGCCGAAGTCGTCCAGTTCGCGGATGAGCCGCTCGGATTCGATGACGCTCAGGCGCTCGGGCACCATCACGACTCGGAAGTCGGTGCGCGCGGGGTCCTGTAGCGCGGCCCGGAGGCGTTCGATGCGCTCGGCGAACTCCTCGAGACCGGCCACGTCGGCGGCGTCGCTGTCCCCGAAGGGGCCGGGCATGTCGCCGAGCATCCCGCTCATCTGCTCGCGGAACTGCATCACCCGACCCATCATCGAGTCGAGCGCCTCGGGCAACTGGAGCAGGCGGAGCGTGTGGCCCGTCGGCGCCGTGTCCACGACGACCCGGTCGAACCGGTCGTCGTCCATGTACTCCAGTAGCAACTGCATGGCCGCCGACTCGTCGGCGCCGGGCATCGTGCCCCCCGACATGGGGTTCATCCCGCCGAACATCGCGTCGGCCTGCCCGAGGCCCTCTTCGACGCCCATGCCGCCCGCACCACCCATCCCGCCGGGGGCGCCGGGACCGCCCGCGCCGCCGCCGTCATCCGCCCCCGGGCCGCCCATCCCCATCCCCATGCCGCCGAGCGGCGAGTCGGCCGCCTCGGGGTCGATCTCGACGGCGTACAGCGGCATGTCATCGCGGACCCGGGTCGGTTCGGCCGGGATGTCCGTCTCGAGGACGTCCGACAGCGAGTGGGCGGGGTCGGTCGAGACGGCGAGCGTGGGCGTGCCGTCGTTGGCGCTGGCGAGCGCCGACGCCGCGGCCATCGTGGTCTTGCCGACGCCGCCCTTCCCGCCGTAGAGGACGTACTCGGGGGCGTCGAGGCCGTCCGGCGTCACCTCGTCGGTGTCGAGGGAGTCGACCGCCTCGACCTCTATGGAGTCCATACCGCCGGTATCCGGCGCGCGCTTGTGTACTCGTTGGTAGCGCGCCGGGCTCACTCGGGGAGCGGTTCGAGACACTGCCCGCAGTAGCCGGCGTGTCCGACGTTGTGCGCGCCACAGGCGCCGCAGGTCGCCGCGCTCCCCGAGGGAGCGACGACGGACCCCCGGAGCCCGAGGAGTCGCCGCCCGAGGGACGTGTCGAGCGGCGACCCCATCGATTCCTCCTCGAGCAGGTCGTTCGCCAGGTCGTCGTCGCGGAGGCGCATCAGCCCGTGCCAGAGGCCGAGGAAGAGCACCGACGGCATGACGATGACCGTCCCGGCAAGGAGGAGCCGGAAGACGATGTCCATGTGGTGCGTTGTCGATACACGTCCTTGAGTGCTCCGCCGTCGTGGGGTCGAGGGGTCAGAACGCGCTGGCGAGGCGCTCCGCGGCCTCCTCGACCCGGTCGGTGACCAGCGCGTAGCGGAACCAGTCGCTCGTCGTCTCGCCGAAGGCCTCGCCGGGCATCCCCGCGACGCCCGTCTCGTCGATGAGGCGCTCGGCGTTCGGGAGCGTCCCCTCGATGCCCTCGAAGCGCGCGAGGACGTAGAACGCCCCGTCGGGGACGACGTACTCCGCGCCCGCGGCGTCCAGCGCGTCGGTGAACACCTCGATACGCTCGCGGAGCCGCTCGCGGTTGGCCTCGTAGTAGGTGGCGTCGGTCCCCCGCAGGGCGTCGAGGACGGCCTGCTGGCTCGGCCGACTGCCCGCGACGTTGACGAGCATAT
>CAYYSW010000168.1:0-6121 GCA_964474395.1 uncultured Halobacteriales archaeon | reverse complement strand
GAGCGCGTCGACGCCTACCACCTCGCGGACATCGCCCACATCACGGGACTGGTCGCCGCCGGCGTCCACCCCTCGCCGGTCGGTATCGCGGACTTCGTCACCGGGAGTACGCACAAGACCATCCGGGCGGGTCGCGGCGGCATCATCATGTGCGACGAGGAGCACGCCAGCGACATCGACTCGGCGGTGTTCCCCGGGTCCCAGGGCGGCCCCCTTATGCACAACATCGCCGGCAAGGCCGTCGGGTTCAAGGAGGCCCTCCAGCCCGAGTTCCAGGACTACGCCCAGCAGGTCGTCGCGAACGCGAGGGCCCTCGGCGACCAGTTGAACGATCACGGCCTCTCGCTGGTCTCGGGCGGTACCGACACCCACCTCGTGCTCGTCGACCTCCGCGAGTCCCACCCGGAGACCACCGGCGGTGACGCCGAGGGCGCGCTGGAGGACGTCGGCATCATCCTCAACAAGAACACCGTCCCCGGCGAGACCCGCTCGCCGTTCAACCCCTCGGGCATCCGCGCCGGCACGCCCGGCCTGACGACCCGCGGGTTCGACGAGGCGGCCACCCGACAGGTCGGGGACATCATCGCCCGCGTCGTCGAACACCACGACGACGAGGACGTGAAGGCCGAGGCCACGGAGGACGTCGCGGCACTCTGTGCGGACTTCCCGCTGTACGAGGAGTAGGGGGTTCCGAGGCCCGAAGCGCCGAGAACCTACGGAACCCGAGCGGTGACCATCGGGAACCGCGAGGGGTAGCCGATTCGGAGGGCGCTCTGCGCCCGGGAACCGCGGACCGTTTTTATCGCCGCCCGAACGCCACTCGTGAGTGGACCGACCCGCCGGGGGGTACTCCTCGCCGGTGCGGCGCTCGCGGGGTCGCTGGCTGTGCGAGCGACGGGAACAGTGGTGACTCCACGACGGCGGCGACGGATGCAACGGACCACGGCGAGAGCGAGACTATATCGGGGACGACGAGCACCCCCGAAGCGGGGACGAGACCGCGACGGGAACCGCCAGCGACCTCGACCTGCGCGAGGCGAACGTCGTCGGTGTGGAGTTCGAGGGAACCGGCGACGGCAGCTACCGTTTCGACGTGACGCTCGTCCACGACGTTCACGAGAGGCATCTCTCGTGAGCCAACCAGAACGCGGAGCGTTCTGATGACGACGAGGGCGAGGACGGCTACGCGAACTGGTGGTAGGTCGAGTCGTTCGACGGCACTCGGTTGGGGCGGCGCGACCTCCTGCACGCCCACGGGACGCGGGAGTTCACCCGCTCCGAAACCATCGACGTGCCCGACGAGACGACCTGTGTCGTCGTACGCGGCCACGACGAGACCCACGGCTACAGCGGGCGGGCCGTGCTGGTGAACCTCGACTCGGGGACGATGCTCGGAGGCCGGCTGCCCGCAGCGAGTGAGCAAGAACGTGAATATATAGGGGTTCAATTTGAACGTTTTGAGCACGAATCCGAGGGTTGAAGGGCGACCGGCGCGCGACTTCAGCCAATGACGACCGTCCTCGACGGCAACGCCGTCGCCGCCGACATCCGCGATGGTCTCCGCGAGAGCATCGACACGCTGACCGACGCGGGCGCGCGCCCCGGCCTCGCAACCGTGTTGATGAGCGACGACCCCGCCAGCGAGACGTACGTCTCGATGAAACAGCGCGACTGCGAGGAGGTAGGTATCGACGGGAGCCACGTCGAACTCGCCCCCGACGCGCCCGCCGAGGAGCTCTTCGACACCGTCGAGGAACTGAACGCCGACCCGTCCGTCCACGGCATCCTCGTCCAGATGCCCGTCCCCGACCACGTCGACAAGCGCCGCGTCCTGCGGGCCATCGACCCCGCGAAGGACGTCGACGGGTTCCACCCCGAGAACGTCGGCCGGATGGTGGCCGGGGACCCTCGATTCAAGCCCTGCACGCCCCACGGCATCCAGAAGCTCCTCGCGGCGGCCGACGTGGAGACGGAGGGTGCGGACGCCGTCGTCGTCGGCCGGTCGGACATCGTCGGCAAGCCGATGACGAACCTCCTCATCCAGAAGGGCCCCCTCGGAAACGCGACGACGACGGTGTGTCACTCCCGGACGAGGGACCTCGCCGCGAAGACCCGCGAGGCCGACATCGTCATCGCGGCCGCGGGCGTCCCGGAACTCGTCACCGGGGACATGCTGAACGAGGGCGCGGCGGTCATCGACGTGGGCGTAAACCGGGTCGACGCGGACACCGAGAAGGGGTACGAACTCGTCGGTGACGTCGAGTTCGAGAGCGCGAGGGAGGTCGCGGGCGTCATCACGCCCGTCCCCGGCGGGGTCGGCCCGATGACCCGCGCGATGTTGCTGTACAACACGGTCAAAGCCGCGAGCGAGCAGGCGGACGTGCCCGTCGACCTCCCGTGAGCGACCCCGACGGCGGGACCGGGACCGGGGGCGAGGACGGAACCCGGAACGACCCACGGATACGCTCTCCGGACGCCGTCGTCGAGGAGTACGGCGGGTCCGGCGGCGTCCTCCGCCAGCGCAACACCATCGAACTCCCCGCCGACCAGTGGGCGAAACTCGACCGCGACGGGGGGCGATGGGGCGTCGGCGCGTTCGTCACGCACGAGGGCCGGGTCCTCCTCGTCCGCGAGGACGCCAAGGCCAGCGAGTGGGTCCTCCCCGGCGGGATGCTGGAGGAAGGAGAGACACACGCCGAGGGCGCCGCCCGCGAGGTCCGCGAGGAGACGGGCATCGCCGTCGAGGTGACGGCGCTCGCGGCCGTCAGCGAACAGACGTTCGTCCACGCCGCCGACGGCCGGCGCTTCGAGTTCTCCTTCGCCACGTTCGACGCCGTCCCGCGCGCGACGGGACGGCCAGCCCCGGACGAGGCCCCCGGACTCCCCGACGAGGACATCGCGGCCGTCGCGTGGCACGCCGACCTCCCCGGGGACGTCTTCGACCGCGAACTGGTCGAGCGACTGCTGGCCCGCGAACGTTGAAGTAGCGGGAGGCGACCACCCGGCACGTGCCCTGACGAGTCGCTGGCGAGGGGCGCGACCCGACGGTCGCACGGCGGTTGCGCGACACACCGCCCGCCAGTAGCCGCCCGTGTCGCCTGTTCGCCCTCCGGCCGTCCGCGCCCGCGCTCAGTCCACCCGCTCGGCGAGCGCCGTCGCCGCCTCCTCGTCCAGCGGCCCCTCGCGTTCGAGCGCGTCGAGCAGCGCCGCCACCCGCTCGTCCGTGACGTCGCGTCCCGCCCGTTCGAGGAGGTGGCGGGCCGCGCCGCGTCCCGTCCGCACCCCGAACTGCAGCTCGCGTTCGCCGCCGAAGTCGGTGGGGTCGTACGGCTCGAACGTCGCCGGGTCCGAGAGCATCGCGGCCGTGTGGAGGCCCGACTCGTGGCTCGCGGACGCCTCGCCGATGACGGCCTTCCGCGGGTCCAGGGGTTCGCCGAGCGCGTCCAGCACCGCCCGACAGACCGGGACCAGTTCTCGCTCGGTCAGCCCGGTGTCCATCTCCTCTTGACGTGCGGCGACGACGACCTCCTCCAGTGCGGGGTTGCCCGCGCGTTCGCCGAGGGCGGCGACGCTCACGTCGACCCGGTCCACGCCGAGCGACGCGGCCACCAGCGCGTTGGCCGTCGCCACGCCGAGGTCGTCGTGGAAGTGGACGCCCATGCGGGTGACGTCGGCGCCCGCCTCGGCGAGCGTCCGGAGGAACCCCGCGACGAACGTGGGGGTCCGAGCGCCGACCGTGTCCGCGAGCGCAACCGGCCCGTCGAACCGGTCGAACGCCCCGCCGATGGCGGCGGGTTCGGTCCGGAACGCGTCGGTGAGCGTGAGGTGCGCCTCGACGCCCGCCTCCCGCACGCGGTCGAGCGCCTCGCCGGCGGCGTCGAACGCCTCCGTGCGGGTCATGTCGACCATGTGTTCCAGCTGGCGGTCGGAGACCGGGACGAAGACGTTCACCACGTCCGCGCCGGCGGCGAGCGCCGCGTCCACGTCGTCCTCGCGGGCCCGAGCGATGGCCGCCACGTCCGCGTCGAGGTCGTCGGCGAGGCGGGAGACGACCTCCCGGTCCGTCTCGTCGGCCGCGGGGAAGCCCGCCTCCACGAACGGGAGTGCCAGTCGGTCGAGCGCGTGGCCGGCCGTGAGTTGCTGCTCGACGGTGTACTCCCGCCCGGGCATCTGACCCGCCTCGCGGAGCGTGACGTCGTAGAGCCTCATCGGCAGTCCACCTCCGAGGGACCGCCGTGCGAGTCGGGACTGTCCGCGGAGGCCAGGAATCGGCCGTGGGGACCGCGTTTCATGGCGGAGACGCGTCTGCGACGACCTTGATTATTCCGTCACGCGAGGTCGTCGAGGCGCTGTCGGGCGGTCGCCAGCGCCCCCTCGTCGTCCTCGGCGAGGTAACGCCCGACGTCCTGTGTGGCGCGGACGACGCGCTCGGTCGTGTGCACGTCCACCTCGCCATCGAGCGCCTCGATGCGCCGAACGTGGTCCCCGACGGTCTGGAGGACGGCGCTGGCGGCCTGGTCGGGGTGTTCCCCGAGATAGGTGCGAACGTCGCCGCGGTAGTTGTCGACGGCGTCGGCGTACGCGAGGCCCCGCACCGCGTGCATCGACTCGGGCACCGCGTCCGGGCCGGGTCGCTCCCCGTGGTCGGTGCCGCGCAGGAGGTCCATCAGGTACAGCTCCTCGTCGTCGGTCGTCCGCATGGCGCGGCCGAGCGCCGAGGAGACGGCCGCGAGTTCGGCCGCCGCGAGGTAGGTGTCGGAGAGTGGCTGCAGGTCGCCGGCGTGGATGAAGCCGGTCTTTCGGACGAACTCCCGGCACTGCTCGGCGGCGTGGGCCGCCGCCTCCAGGAGGCCGTCGTCGACACGGTTGCGCGCCGAGGTGAGATCGAGCGTCACCGGCGCGCTCGTGTGTTCGGTGCGCTCGTCGACGCCGCGACTCCTGAGGCTCCCGCAGTTCGGGCACTCCACCGTCCCGGTCTCGTAGTAGGACCACTGGGCCCCACAGTCAGTACACTCGCGTTGCCCCCGGACCTTCATGGGGAACACTACGGACGCCGGCGGGAAAACGATGCGTGGTCGAGACGACTCGGCACGACCGGCGCGACCGGCGTGACGAACCCGCGTGCGTGACATCCGACTCCCGGACCTGTCCGACCGGCGGGCTTTATGCTCCCGACGGCGCACGTCCCATCCGCATGTCACGGAGTCCCTACGCTCCTGGTCGAGAAATCCTCCGGTACTGAGACGTCCGAATCGGGCACGCTACGAGTAACGACGGACAGCGACGGCCACGGGGTCGTTCTCCACCTCGGCGGGGACGCCCACGTCCTCGACAGCGAGGAGGCCCGCACCCTGCGCGCCGCACTCGACGACGCCCTCCACCGGGTCACGGAGTTCACCCACACGACGGGCGAGCACCGGCCCGACGGGTCGTACGTCGTCTCGCGGCGGCGGGCGTCGTCGTCCGGCCACCGCGCCGTCTTCGAGGACTTCGGGGCGGTCCGCGCACTCTACGACGACCTGCCCGCGGCGTTCACCGCCGAGGACGTCACGCGGGCGACCGGCGGCCGGCGGCACATGCTCGTCTGGCACCTCGCCGAGCACCCGTCGTTCGACTGCCGGGTCGTCGCGCGCCAGCCGCTCACCGCACGGAAGGGCGACGGCGACACGACGGGGGGAAGCGAGGAGAACTGACCGCCACGCGCGTGCCGCGACACGGAAGCATTTGGTCGGCCCCTGTCTGGGTCGACCCATGCAGCCGAGACCCTCGACGTTCTCCATCGTCGCGCGCGACCCGGAGACCGACGCCGTCGGCGTCGCCGTCCAGTCGAAGTTCGTCAGCGTCGGCAGCGTCGTCCCCTTCGCCGCCGCCGACGCGGGCGCCATCGCCACGCAGAGCTTCGCGAACGTCGCCTACGGCCCGGAGGGGCTGGACCACCTCAGGACGGGGATGACCGCCACCGAGGTCGTCGAGGCGCTGACCGACGGGGACGAGGAGGCCGCCCAGCGACAGGTGGGCGTCGTCGGGCGGGACGGCTCCGTCGCCGCGTACACCGGCGAAGACTGCTTCGACCACGCGGGCGACATCCAGGGGGAGGGCTACACCGTCCAGGGGAACATCC